>JAAZOM010000012.1 GCA_012797775.1 Candidatus Kuenenbacteria bacterium
AATCCAGGTGGCCGAAAAGGCGGCAATAGCCAAAGCTGAGACCCAACAGGCCAAAGTGGTTTCCACCAAGCCGGACTCGGCCAAAGCTGACTCTACCAACCAGGTGGCTCCGGCGCCGATTCAGACGCCACCGCCGGCCAAGGAGGGGAAGTGATGAAAGTGATGGAACTATTCAAAGCTTATCCGGGCCATCCGGCCTGGATAAACCCGATTCTGGTCAGCGTGATCACTCTGGTGATCTATTGGCTGGGATAGGGAGAGCGTAAAGGCGTTGGTTAGAAGATCAGCGCCTTTTTTATTTTTTGGTGATAAATAAAAAAACCGCCCATTGCCTTTGGTGGCTTTGGGCGGAATGTTACTGTCGGGCTCAATCTTTTCTCCGGAGCTCCAGACGTAGAGCTGGCTCTGGTCCCGGATCGGTAGAGCGTTTTGGCTGTGGCGGTTGCGATCTCGCCATAGCCGCCTGTATTTGGCGCACTACAATCAACCGGCGAAGTTCGCGGCGGTGGGAGTTTCCCAGTCTCCCGACTTCTTCGGCTGTGACGGTCGCGCCGGGAAAAAGATCGCTGATTTTTTTGGCGATCCTTGCCAGGCCAGCTGGCGAGAGAAAATCATTGCTCTCGAGCAGGGCCGTAAGCCGCCGGATCTTTTTTCGATTCATGCTGGCCTCCCCTAGACGCAGATGGGAATTTCATGGTCCCAGCTTGGCTGGGGATCATTGAGAACAGACTCAAGAGTCTGTTCATCCCGGAAATGCTCAAGCTCCCGGCCTTGGTCAGTCGTGTTGCGGGGCAGGTGATTTTCATCTGGCATTGTGAATACCTCCTTTGGTATGATTTTTTGGATGGGGTTTGTTTTTTTAAGAACTAAAAAATATAGCGCAAATGGGCTATTTTGTCAACATCTTATATTTGAGCAACCGAATAAATATAGTTTTTTATTTCTGTTTCAAAGCGTTCTGTAGAGAATTTTTCGGCATGATTTTTGATAAAAACAGAATTATATTTTTCAGGCTGAAAGTGGAGTATCTGATAGGCCAAAGCCTCCCAGGTTTGTTCAGGAAAAAATTCACCAGTTTTGCCCGGGATGATAGTTTCCAAAGCGCCGCCAGCGCCAAAAGCAATAACCGGCCGGCCAGCAGCCATGGCTTCAACAGCGGTAATGCCAAAATCTTCCAGTTGCGGGTGGATGTAGGCCAGACAGTGGCGGTAAAGTTCATTTTTGGCAGAGTCATCGACAGCCCCGAGGAATTTAATGTTTTTGTAGGCCATTTTTTGGAGGCGTTTTTTTTCTGGGCCAGTGCCAAAAATTTTTAATTTAATCCCCAATTTATTAAAGGTTTTAATGGTTAGATCATATTTTTTGTACGCTACCAAGCGGCCGCCAGCGAGGAAATAGTTGTCGATCTTTTCGGAAGGCTCAAAGTCGTGGGTAGCGACTGGCGGGTAGATGACTACGCTGTCCCGGCCGTAATATTTTTGGATGCGTTCTTGGACGGTTTTGGAATTGGCGATAAAATAGTCAACCTGTCTGGCAGAGACAAGATCAAGATGGCGGAGTCGCGGGAGAAACAAGGGGATGAGTTTTTTGACCCAGAAAGGGTAATTCAAATCCTCAACATAAGACAGGTGATCATGCCAGAGATATCTGGTTGGGGTATGACAATAACAAAAGTGGACAGCATCTTTGTTTTTTTTGATATTTTTGGCAAAGGAAGAGGCAGAACTGACGATGATATTGTAGCTATCAAGCTGGTGCGAAGAGGCGGCCTTGGGCATGAGAGTCAGATACCATTGATAATGGCTTTTGGCAAAGGGCATTTTTTGGAGCCAGGAAGAGTATATTTTTTGAGGCGGGAAAATAGAGCCGATTTTCTCGCGGTCATGAAGCATAACAAAAATTGGGCTGTTGGGGAAAACCCGGCCCAAACTTAAAAGAACTTTTTCTGCCCCGCCAAGTTGGACGAGATAGTCGTGGATAAGTGCTATAGACATAGGTATATCTTATCATAAGGCGTGAGGGTAAGGCAAAAAAATAAGAATATAATAAGATGGTAGCCCTTAGAGCTGGCTCAATTTTGTAAATTGAATCAAAGATTTGGTAAAAGGTAAAAGGGTTTTAGCTTTTCAACTAAAAAACTCCGGAGTGGAACCGGAGTTGATGAGTTGATTGTTTTGGGGGTGGATTATTTTTTCTTGATTAGTATGCCTTTGATTCTCCGGCAATCAGTGCTTGAAAAGCCGTGTGCCGCTCTATTTTTTATCAAATTATCGGCCACTTTTTTGGCCTGCCAATCCTTGTATTTATAGCCGGCCATTTCTTTGGTGGTGGCGATTATTTTGTTGCGTTCGGCCGTGGTTATCGAACCTTCTTTTAGAAGAGCTTTTTTTAATTCGGTAATAGTTCGTGGTTGTGGCTGACTGCCTTTGCTTAGATTGGGTTTGGCTGCGTTTGTTTCGGATGAGCCAGACCAACCTCCCCAAAAACCAGATTGTTTTACTGGTGTTTTGTTTGTGTTGGGATTTTTTTGGCCGCTACTAGAGATACCCCAGTCTTTAAAGGCTGTGAAAAGTCCTTTTTTGGGGGGTGAGCTGTAGAGATTCTTTAAAGAATTAGAGCGATCGGGGGTTTGTGCATTTAATTTTTTCGGCGCGTTGG
>JAAZOM010000013.1 GCA_012797775.1 Candidatus Kuenenbacteria bacterium
AGTAATGTGCAGGTCAGGGCGATGGAAAAGTATGGAGTGCCTTTGCGCTGTATTGTGCCGGGCAGGGTTTATCGCAACGAAGCGACAGATGCGCGCCATGAACATACTTTTCATCAGGTAGAGGGCCTTATGCTAGATAAAAATATTTCTATTTCCAATTTGAAGGCGGTACTTGACGCGGTGATCAAATCGATTTTGGGGCCGGATTTCAAGACGAGAATACGACCGGGTTATTTTCCTTTTGTGGAGCCAGGGCTGGAAGTAGATCTATCTTGTGTTTTGTGCAAGGGGACAGGTTGCCGGGTGTGCAAACAGACTGGCTGGGTAGAATTCTGTGGGGCGGGTATGGTGCACCCACATGTGTTGAAAGCTGGGGGAGTTGACCCTTCGAAATATTCGGGTTTCGCTTTTGGTTTTGGGGTAGAAAGATTGGCGATGATGAGATATGGGGTTGATGATATTAGATTGTTTCATAGCAGTGATTTGAGGTTTTTGGGGCAGTTTTAGAATTTAATACAAATTACGAATACTTACAAATATACAAATAAGAAAATTAAACACTGGCGAAGAAAGCTCTATTTGTATATTTGTAATTGATTTGTAATTCGTAGTAATATGTTGGTTTCATTGAATTTACTAAAAAAATATGTTGATTTGCCACTCTCGGTTAAGCCGGAAGAGGTGGTGGCAAAATTGGCGACTTCAACGGTAGAAGTGGAGGAATTTTTTGAGGTGGGTAAAGATTTGGAGGATGTCGTGGTTGGCAAGGTGGTAAAATTGGAAAAACATCCAAATGCAGACAAATTGAAGATTGCCATGGTGGATATTGGTCAAGTAGAGCCAGCTAGGATAGTTTGCGGGGGGATAAATCTTTATGAAGGGATGCTCGTGGCCGTCGCCAAGCCAGGAGCGATGATCCGCTGGCACGGAGAGGGAGAATTGGTAACACTGGAAAAAGCAAAAATCCGCGGGGAAGAATCCGAAGGGATGATTTGTGCGTCGAACGAGATTGGGCTCTCTGACAGATTTCCTGGCGGTGAGTTGGAAATAATTGATTTGACAGCCTTGGATTTCAAAGTCGGCGCTCCTTTGGCCAAAGAGCTCAGCTTGGACGATGTGATTATTGATATTGACAATAAATCTATTACCAATCGGCCAGATTTGTGGGGACACTATGGGATAGCCAGAGAACTGTCGGCGATTTATGGAGTGGAATTAAAATCACTGGAAGTGGAGGAAAAGGTGGGAATAGAGGAAGCAAAAGCAAAAGGGAGCAATATCAAAGTGAGTGTCAAAGAGAGTAATCTGTGCCCTAGGTATTTGGCAGTAGCGGTGGAGGGCATAAAAGTAAAAGAATCACCTTTGTGGCTGAAAAATGTTTTGAGTTCCATTGGTTTTCGTCCGATCAATAATATTGTAGACATTACAAACTATGTAATGGCGGAAACTGGACAGCCGTTGCACGCCTTTGATCGCAGTCGGGTGGATAATATCGTAGTGAGGCTGGCTAATAAGGGAGAGAAGATGGTAGCGCTTGATAAAGAAGAGAGGGCGCTTTTCACCGACACTTTGGTAATAGCAGATAGCAAGAAACCAATTGCGATTGCCGGGGTGATGGGCGGGGCGAATAGTCAAATAAGCGAAACAACAAAAGAAATAATTATTGAGTCAGCGAATTTTAATCCTTTAAGCATCAGGAAAACATCACAAAAGATTGGATTAAGAACCGACGCCTCAATGAGATTTGAGAAATCCTTGGATGGCCACCTGACGGAGACGGCGCTAAGAAGGGCGTTGGAATTGATCAAGGAAATTTTATCAGAAGCGAAAGTGGTTGGCCCTATTGTTGAGGACGGTGGAGTGGGAGAGGAAAGCAAGATAGTCGAGGTGTCACCGGAGAAAGTCAGCCTTAAAATTGGTGAGACCTTAAGTGTCGAAGCGGTGTCAAAGATTTTGGTAAGGTTGGGTTTTGAAGTTAAAGAGAAAAAAGATAAATTGATGGTGACCGTGCCTTCCTGGAGGGCAACTGGCGATGTGGCGATT
Organism: Candidatus Kuenenbacteria bacterium; assembly: GCA_012797775.1. Lineage (NCBI taxonomy): Bacteria > Candidatus Kueneniibacteriota > Candidatus Kuenenbacteria bacterium. Next base: position 2,044 of record JAAZOM010000013.1, read on the forward strand.
GAGGAAGATATTGTGGAGGAAGTGGCCAGGATTTATGGTTATGATCAGATAAAACCCAGTATGCCAGAGGTGAAAATGAAGCCTTGGATTTTAGACAGAGAGAGAGCGGTAATTGATAAAACAAAAGATATATTGTCTTTGGGGCTAGGTATGCAGGAAGTTTTGAATTATTCTTTTTGGTCAGAAAAATTGGTGGCTGACTCAGGTATAGACAAAGAGGGGGAGCTTTTGGCTCTGCAAAATCCGTTGTCAGAGGAACAGGCGTATTTGAGAATGAGCTTGTTGCCAGCTATCCTGAAAAATATTAGCGACAATAGCCGTTTTTATAGCGAGTTAAAAATTTATGAAATTGGTAGGGTTTTCCGCAATAGGAAAGGTAAATATAAAATAGATAAAAATAGCAAAGACAGACTGCCGGACCAGCCGTATTATCTGGCAGGAGCAGTGGTTTTTGGTAGAGACAAACAACCATTCCAATCAATCAAAGGGATATTAGAAGAGTGGGGAAAGTTTTCAGGGATTGATTTTTTGGCTTGGTCAGCTGGCAAAAATCCGTTTTGTGAGTTTACCAACCAAATAGTGGACAAGGAAAAAAGATTGGCAATAATCATAGGTAAGGAAAAGATCGGTTGGGTGGGAGAGGTAAACCAAAAGGCTTTAGAATATTTTGATATAAAAAATAGGCGTGTAGCAGTTTTTGAACTTGATTTAACCCCAGTTTTGGAAAGTGGCTATAAAGAGATCAAAAAGTATCAGCCGGTGATTAAATATCCGGCAGTGGAAAGAGATATCGCTATCGAGGTAGCCTGGAAAACACGTTGGGAGAGTATAAAAAAAGAAATAGAAAAATTAGACACCTTGATTGTGGGGACAGAGTTTTTGTCAGAATACGATTTGGGGAAAAAGAAGAGTTTGGCTTTTCGGGTGGTTTATCGGGCCAGTGATCATACTTTGAGCGACAAAGAGGTAGAGAAGATAGAGGGAGGAATAATAAAGTTTTTGGGTGATAAATTCGGAGCAGCGAGGAGGTAGGCTGGCGGTGATTTAGCGGAGTAGCAAACTGATAATTTTATAATTTGATAATCTAATAATTTGATAAATAAAGATTTTATGCCAAAGACGAAGATAAGTAGTAAAAAGACAAAGCAGGGCGGCGAAGCGTATAACGCAGCGCAGATTACTGTTTTGGAGGGGCTGGAGCCGGTCAGAAAAAGGCCAGGCATGTATATTGGTTCGACTGGGCCGGCTGGTTTGCATCATATGATTTGGGAGGTGGTGGATAATGGTATCGATGAGGCGATGGCTGGTTATGCCAATTTAATTGTGATTACACTTTTGCCAGATAATATGGTGGAGGTGTTTGATAACGGCAGAGGTATACCAGTGGATATCCACAAGCAAGCAAAGGTTTCTGCTCTTGAGGTGGTTTTGACCAAATTGCATGCGGGCGGAAAATTTGGTCAGGGGGGTTATAAGGTGTCTGGCGGTTTGCACGGCGTGGGTGTATCGGTGGTTAATGCTTTGTCAGAATATTTGAAAGCGGAGGTTTATCGTGACGGCAAGGTCTGGGTGCAGGAATACAAGCGCGGCGTGCCACAGAAAAAAGTGAAAGCAGTTGGCAATACCAAAATGCGCGGCACCAAGATTATTTTTAAACCAGATCCAACTATTTTTCAGACAGTAGAATTTGACTGGGAGACGATTGTGGATCATTTGCGTCAGCAGTCCTATCTCAATAAGGGTATCAAGATAAAAATATTTGATGAACGCAAAAAAGATGAGACCCAGTCGTATGAATATTATTTTGAAGGCGGTATAAAGTCTTATGTTAGCCATCTCAATAATAATAATGAGCCAAAGCACGATAAGATTTTTTATATAGAAAAGAGCATGGCACCCGAGAAAAATAACGGTGACAATCCTGAGGGCGTGGTGGACCAGCGCCCGATAAATGTGGAGATAGCTTTTCAATATATCGAGGAGTACAAAGAATCAATTTATGCCTTTGCTAATAATATTATCAACCCAGAGGGCGGTATGCACGTGATGGGTTTTCGGAGCGCTCTGACAAGGGTATTAAATAATTATGCCCGCTCAAAGGGGTATTTGAAGGAAAAAGACGATAATTTGTCTGGTGAAGACGTACGCGAGGGTTTGACTGCGGTTATTTCAGTCAAGGTTTCTGAGCCGCAGTTCGAGGGACAGACCAAGGCCAAACTCGGTAATCCAGAAGCCAGACAAGTAGTAGAGAGTATTTTTGGTGAGTCTCTGGCTATATTTTTAGAGGAAAATCCAAAAGACGCCGAGGGGATCATCGGCAAATGTCTTTTGACCGCCCAAGCCAGAAAAGCAGCGAGAAGCGCCAGAGACGCAATAATCAGAAAGGGTGCACTCGAGGGCATGACTTTGCCGGGTAAATTGGCAGATTGTTCTTCGAGGGACGCACAGATTTCCGAGCTTTATATTGTCGAGGGAGACTCGGCTGGTGGTAGCGCCAAACAAGGGAGAAGTCGAGAGTTTCAGGCAATTCTCCCATTACGCGGAAAGATTTTGAATGTGGAGAGAGCTAGGCTCGACAAAATGCTTGCCAATAATGAAATAAAATCATTGGTGATAGCACTTGGCACTAATATCGGCGAACAGATGGATATCACCAAATTACGATATAATAAGATTATTATTATGACTGATGCGGATGTGGATGGTGCTCATATTAGGACCTTGCTTTTGACTTTTTTCTACCGTTATTTCCCAGATCTGATCCGCCAAGGGCATATTTTTATTGCCAAGCCACCGTTGTATAAATTACAAAAAGGCAAAGAGATGCATTATGCCTATAGTGATGAGGAAAAAGAAAGACTAGTAAAGGAGATGATGGGTGGAGAGACATTAAAAAGCGAAAGCACCAAAACAATAAAGCAAAAAAACAAAAGAGAAGAAGCGGTCGCTGGCGAAGAAGCAATTGTGACAGAAGAGGCAGGAGAGGTAGACCAGACTGGAGTAGGAGAAAAAGTGGGCGGGGTGAATATCCAGCGTTATAAGGGTTTGGGCGAAATGAACCCAGAGCAACTCTGGGAGACGACTATGGATCCAAAAACTCGGGTGACGCTCCGAGTAGATATTGAGCAGGCAGAAAAAGCAGATGAAATTTTTGAAATGCTCATGGGTACTGATGTGTTGCCGAGAAAGAGGTTTATTCAGGTCCATGCCAAGGATGTGAAAAATCTTGATGTTTAAGATTTGCCAAAAAATGAGATTTGTGATAGGGTAATATAAAGACCCTTGGGGGTCTTTTTAAAGACCAGAAAGAAAAGCATTTATTTAATATTTTATAGCTAAAATTAGTAAAAATATGAGTAGTTTAGTCCAATATTTTAAGGATTCCAAATTGGAATTAAAAAAGGTTGTTTGGCCGACGAAAAAGCAAACAATCAATCACACAGCTTTGGTAATTGGGTTTTCTGTGGCTCTGGCTTTGTTTTTAGGGTTGGTGGATTTTGGCTTGTCAGAGCTGGTAAAGGTTTTGGTAACTAAATAAAATATGGCAAGACAAATATTACATCAAGGCGAAAAAAGATGGTATGTGATTCATACCTATTCCGGTTATGAGGAAAATGTGGCTAGGAATTTAGAGCAGAGGATAGAATCTATGGATATGCAGGATAAGATTTTTCAGGTTTTGGTGCCAACAGAAAATAAGATAAAGATTAAGGGCGGCAAGCGCCACACGACCAGAGAAAAAATATTTCCGGGCTATGTTTTGGCGGAGATGATAGTCGATGACGCTTCCTGGTATGTAGTTCGGAATACTCCAAATGTGACAGGGTTTATCGGTTCGGGGACTTTACCTATACCACTCTCTGACCCCGAGATAAAAGAATTGCAACGTCGGATGGGAGCGCAAGAGCCAAAATATCAGATCAATGTCTCGGCTGGAATGCCAGTTAGGATTATCGATGGACCATTTAAAGATATGGAAGGCAAGGTAGCTGATGTGGATGAGGCACGGGGCAAGATAAAGGTTTTGGTACAGATGTTTGGTAGGGAGACACCGGTGGAGCTAGATTTCCTGCAGATAAAGAAATTATAAACAAGCGAGATAAACAGTAAGCAAGATAAGTATAAAATCAACGATAGTTTGTTTCGAGTCCTTTTTTAGGAAGAGGGAGAAAGTGGGTTAGCCTACGGGATTCCTCGCTTCGCTCGGAATAAACTGCTGAAAATTAAATTTAAATATTATGCCAAAACAAGTAAAAGCAATTGTGAAATTGCAGATCAAGGGAGGGCAGGCCAATCCAGCTCCGCCAGTTGGTCCGGCTTTGGGCCAGCATGGGGTAGCAATTCAGGAGTTTTGTACCAAATTTAATGAAGAGACAAAATCTAAAATGGGTGAGGTGGTCCCAGTAGAAATCACTATTTATGAGGATAGGAGTTTTAATTTTGTACTAAAGACCCCACCGGCAGCGGAACTTTTGAAAAAGGCTGCAGGGATACAAAAAGGATCTGGCAAGCCACTGACTGATAAGGTGGGCAAGGTGACTAAAAAACAAATTAGAGAAATCGCCGAGATAAAAATGCCAGATTTAAACGCTCACGACGTGGAAGCAGCAATGAAGATTATTGAGGGAACAGCTAGACAGATGGGGATCACAGTAGAGTAATTAATATTTATTTTATCCTGAGCCCTGCTTTGAGTCTGCGGGGCGAAGGATCCCGACTCGACCAGTATCTACTTTAATTTACGTTAAAAGGTGGTGGTATGGGATCCTTCGCTAATGCTCAGGATAAAATTATAGAGACACACTATGAAAAATCCAATTATTCGCACAATCTATTTGTATCTGTTCGCCTTGGTAGGATTGGCCATGCTCGTGATCGGCAGCTCAATGATTATCAATTTGGGCTTGAAAGCATGGGTTTTTACCCAAGCGGACAAACAAGATAATTATATGAGCCAACCAATGCCTTTGTATTTGGAAAAAGAAACTAGTAACGCGCAAAATTTACAGGCTTGTGCGGATAAATGTAATTTGACAGAGGACCAAAAGAAACAAGTGGCCAATTGGCTGAATGATTATGAAAGCTGGAAACAGCAGCAGAAAAATGTAGATCCGAACATCTGGGTGGTGCGAAACAGACAAAGACAGGCGGCCACAGCGTTATCTCTGATTTTGATCGGTTTGCCATTGTGGTTGTTTCATTGGAGTGTGATCAAGAAGGATAACAAGAAAGAAGAGGGGGCGTAGGTTTTTGGGACAGTAGGTAGGTAGCAAAATTTATTTATTAAATTGTGGGAGGCTCGACAGTCATCGGGCCGTTTGAACCACGCAAGGAATTTTTTATGAAAAAGAAAACAGCAAAAGCCAGCCATTCCAAGAGATATGTGGAATTGGCGGCTAAAGTGGATAAAAATAAAATTTATTCACCAGAAGAGGCAATACAGGTTGTCAAAGAAACAGCCAAGACCAAGTTTGATTCTTCGGTTGAGGTGCATGTGCGGCTCGGCGTTGACACCCAGAAGGGTGAACAAGCAGTGAGGGGCGCAGTTGGCTTGCCTCATGGGACTGGCAAAACAAAAAAGGTAGCGGTTTTTATTCGCAATGAAAAAGTGGCCAAAGATGCCGGAGCTGATATCGTCGGTGGTGAGGATTTGATCAAGCAGATAAAAACAACTGAGAAAATAAATTTTGATATTGCGCTTGCCACGCCAGAAATGATGAAAGATCTGGCTGTGGTGGCCAAGGTTTTGGGACCCAAGGGCTTGATGCCCGCTCCAAAATCTGGGACCGTGGTACCAGAGGCGGAGATGGAGAGAGCGATAGGAGAGATAAAGAAGGGCAGGGTAAATTTTCGCAATGATGATACTGGTAATATTCATCAGATAATTGGCAAAGCCTCATGGGAGGACAACAAACTGAAAGAGAATCTAGAGATTTTTGTGGATGCTTTGAATAAAGCCAAGCCAGCGGCGGTTAAGGGTACGTTTATAAAAGGTGTTTATTTGACTAGCACAATGGGCCCGGCCGTGAGGGTGAATATTTAGATTTTGTATTTTGTTTTGAGTATATAGCATAAAAGCGGGGAAACCCGCTTTTTGAATTTGCAGTTCTGGTGGGAATAAATTATAATGAAATAACTATGAAAGAATGTTTTTTTTGCCAAATTTATAAAGACAAGATAGATAATACAAACCTGGTTAATAAAATTGTTTATTGGGGAAAAAATTTTTACATCAGATTTGACAATGTGCCTGTTAGCCCGGGGCACTTAGAGATTGTGGCCAATAGACACATGAAAAGTTTGGCTGATTTAGATTTAGGGGAGTGGGGTGAGCTACGAACGCTGATAAAGAAGGCCATAAAAATAATTGAAAGTACTAATTTCGAGGGTTTATATAAAAAATTTTTAAAGGGTGCAGACAATAAAATTTTTAAACACTATGCCGAGGAAATGTTGAGAAGCAAAGTTGTCGGCAAGAAGCCGGCGGGCTATAATATTGGGGTGAATGAAGGGCTGGCTGGCGGGCAGACTGTGCCCCATTTGCATATTCATATTATCCCGAGGCACAAGGGCGATGTTTTGGACCCAACCGGCGGAGTCAGAAATATTATTCCAAAATTAGGAAATTATAAAAAATTAATTAAATAATTTTATGGCAGAAGAAAGAGAGCATTATCGTCCTTCTTGGGATGATTATTTTATGGCTGTAGCTAAAATAATTGCTGCCAGGGGAACTTGTGATAGATTGTATTCCGGTGCAGTTTTGGTAAAAGATAACCGTATCATATCTACGGGTTATAATGGCGCACCGCCGGGATTGCTACATTGTCACGATGCTGGGCATTTATTGGAAGATGGACACTGTGTAAGAACAATACACGGTGAACATAATGTATTATTGCAGGCTGCGGTGCAGGGTGGCACAAGTACGGTCGGCTCGACTTTGTACACTAAATACAATCCTTGTATACATTGTGCAAAATATGTGGTGGCTTGTGGTGTCAAAAGGGTAGTGATCACCAAGGTTTATAGGAATAGCGCCGCGGTTGATTATTTGAGGGAGGCCGGAGTAAAAGTGGATATTTACCAAGAAGACCCAAAATGGAGAGATGAGGTATTAAAAATTTTCACCGAAGATGTGCCAGAAAGAGTGAACGAAGGCGAGGTTAAACTAGATCAACAAAAATAATATGGAAAAAAATAAATTAGTTTGCATTGCTGGATTGTGTGGGGCTGGGAAAAGCGAGGTGGCTGATAGATTTATTAAGGCTGGTTATGCCTATGTGCGTTTTGGGCAGATTACTTTGGACGAAGTGAAGAGAAGGGGATTGGAGCCAAAAGAGGAAAATGAAAAGCCGATTCGTGAAGAATTTCGCAAGCAACACGGAATGGCGGCTTTCGCGATTTTAAACATACCAAAATTCGATGAATTTTTGAGTCAGGGCAAAAATGTTTTAGGTGATGGTCTTTATAGTTGGTCAGAATATAAAGTTTTGAAAGAAAAATACGGAGACAGGTTAATCGTGGTGGCGGTGTATGCTTCACCCAAGGTTCGATATGAACGCTTGACTGACAGGAGAAGCCGCTATGGTGATGACCCAACCATGAAATATCGCTCTTTTTCTTTAGAGGAGGCAAAGACTAGAGATTATGCGGAAATAGAAAATATTGAAAAAGGTGGGCCGATTGTGATGGCTGATTTTACGATTATCAATGAGGGCACGATAGAGGATTTGGATAAGCAGGTGGGGGAGATATTAAATAAGATAGACGCATGATAAAGAACATTATTTTTGATTGGTCGGGAGTGATTATAGATAATACTAACAATGTTTATTTGGCGGTGATGGGTTTTTGGCACAGATTCGGACTAGAACCTATAACTTTTGAGCAGTTTAGGCAAGAATTTAAATTACCAGTGATGGATTTTTATGATAAGTATTTGCTGAGTAAGGTGAGTTTTGAAGAGCAAAAAGATATTTTTACAGAAGAATACGCGAAATTGCAAAAGGCGGGGCCCTATAACTATATTGTTGATCTGCTGGGGAGGCTTAAGGAAATTGGTTTTAAGATGGCGGTTATTAGCTCTGATCCAGCAGTGCATCTTCGTCAGGCCATGAATGATTATGGTATGGACGATATTTTTATAGACATAAAGACAGATTTGCACAACAAGAAAGAGGCGTTGGCCGAAGTTATTAGAAATAATAATTTTCAGCCAGAGGAAACTTTGTTTATTGGCGATACCACTCATGAGATTGAGGTGGGTAAAGAGTTGGGAATAAAGACAGCAGGAGTGACTTGGGGGATTCAGTTGGAAGATAAGCTGAGATCAGCTAACCCGGATTTTATTTTTCATAATTTAGAAGAAATGGAGAAGACTATTTTGGGTGAATAACTATGATTTTATTTATTAACACAGCTAGCTCGGAAAATATTACCTTGGCACTTTTGGATGGAAAGGGCGAGATTTTGGTCAAGAAGAAAATAGCGGCTAAATATAAACAATCGGAGAAGTTATTGGTTGGGATTGATCGGTTGATGGGTGGGAGGAAAAATTTAAAAAAATTAATTGGGATTATCGCGGTTAAGGGGCCGGGGAGTTTTACGGCGCTGAGGATTGGCATAACAACCGCGAATACGATGGCTTTTGGGTTGAGGATCCCAGTGGTAGGAGTAACGGATGGGTTGCTGGAAAAATTAATAAAAGAAGGAGTTAGCAATTTAAAAAAGGCAAAGGTTGGCAATTATGTGATGCCGGAATATGGGGCAGAGCCGAATATAACAACCAAGAAACAGTAAACAGCCAACAATTAACAATAAAAACAGGTTTTATAGCCTGTTTTTTGTTTTGGCTAAAATTAGAAATGTTTAAAATAGTCTATTTTATAAGGATTTTTGAATGCACTGGTTATCCACAGAAAAGTGGTTGAAGATTAGGGTAAAGTGGTTTATAATGAAAGTAAGGTGGGGAAAAGTGGTATAAAGTGGTAAATATTAAGGCTATGGAGTAGGTCCTTTTGGACTGCTCCTTTAATTTTTAATAAGATGTTTCTTGGCGAATATTCGCACAATATTGATGACAAGAATCGGTTGGCCATACCAGCGAAATTTCGGGCTGAATTGAAAAACGGGGCAGTTATTACTAGGGGTTTGGATAATTGTTTATTTTTATTTACCAAAAAAGATTGGCAGGCTTTGGTGGATAAAATTGGACAATTGCCCTTGAGCCAGGCCAATGCCAGAAGTTTCTCTCGGATGATGCTCATGGGGGCGATGGAGGTAGGGCTGGACAAGCTGGGTAGAATTTTATTGCCAGATTATTTGAAAAAATTTGCGGAGCTCAAAAAACAAGTGATAGTGGGCGGTGTCTTGAACAGAATTGAAATTTGGGATGAGGCAAAATGGCAAAACTACAAGAATAAAGCAGAAAGCAATGTGGAAGAAGTGGCAGAGGGAATGAGGGAGCTCGGCATCTAGGCATATAAACATTTAAGCATTTAAACATATAACCAGTGTGGAACATAAACCAGTATTGCTGAAGGAGGTGATAGACTATTTGGATCCAAAGCCGAATCAGAATTTTATTGATTGTACTTTTGGTGGCGGAGGACACGCAGCAGAGATTTTACAAAGGATTGAGCCAAATGGCAGATTGTTGGGCATAGATGCAAATGGTGAGAGTTTGGAAAAATTTAAAATTAAGGATGGATTAATTTTAATTAACGATAATTTTAGGAATTTAAAGAAAATACATGAACATTATTTTTCTTGTCCAATTGATGGTGTTTTATTCGACCTTGGTTTATCATCAATTGAATTAGCAGATAGGGATAGGGGATTTAGTTTTTTGGCTGATGGACCACTGGATATGCGTTTTGACCGGGAGGCTCAATATTTGACGGCTGGCGAGGTCCTCAATAAATATGTTCTAGAGAATTTAATAAAAATTTTTGTTGATTATGGCGAGGTGCCACGAGGCTCGGCAAAGCTGGTGGCCGAAGCTGTGGTCGAAACAAGAAAGAAAAAGCCGCTAGCGACAGTTTTTGATTTTTTGAGCCTGATTTTGGGATCTTTGTACCCGAGAGCTTTCGAGACTGGCAAGATAACTATAGAGACTAGGGATTTTTATCATCACAGGAAAAGAATAAGCCATCCGGCAACCCAATTTTTTCAGGCCTTGAGGATAGAGGTGAATGACGAGCTGGAGAGTATAAAGCAGGTATTGCCAATAGCGATAGATATTTTAAGGACAGGAGGTAGGGTCGCGGTGATTTCTTTCCACTCCTTGGAGGATAGGATAGTCAAGAATTATTTTCGCGATTGGGCCAGGGCGGAGAGCCCGAAAATAAGATTATTAACAAAAAAGCCGGTGGTTCCGGCCGAAGAGGAATTAAGAGCTAATCCGCGTAGCAGAAGCGCTAAATTGCGGGTAGCGGAGAAAATTTGATATGTCAAAAAGTCAAATGATAAAAAATTGCAAGTTCGCAAACAATAAAAAGGTGCCAAGGGCAATCCGTGGCCGAGTTTGCCATTTGCAGAAAGCATTTTTTCTATTTTTGAGCCTGGCAGTTGTTGCCAGTGGTTTGTTTTATTTGCAGACGATAAACAACAAGGCTGGTTTGGGTTTTAGGGCCTCCGACTTGCAGACAAAGTTGGACAATTTGAAAGAAGCTAATAAGAATTTGGAGATAGAATCGTCCGAACTTCAGGGTGTGGCAAGGGTACAAGCCGAAGCTATTGGGCTCGGCATGGTGAACAGCGACAAGGTTGATTATTTGGCCGAAAGGGAGAGTGGCTTGGCCAGAAGATAATTTTGGATCATTATGGTCAAAAAACAGAAGCGAGGAGGATCATTTTTTAAAGAAAGAACTGGCGTAATTGTGGCAGTTTTTTTTGTTTTTGGTGTTTTGGTAATTGGTAGGCTTTTTTACCTCCAAGTATTAAAGCACAGCAGATACAACGAAGCGGCTGAGGACCAGCACCAAGTAGACAGGGAAATATTGCAAAGCAGGGGAGAAATTTTTATGGCTGATTATAAGAATAATAATTTAGCACCTTTGGTGATCAATAGAGAGATGGGCCTGCTTTATGTGGTGCCGAAAGAGGTAATAGCCAAGGAGGAGACAGCAAAAAATTTGGCTGATATTTTGGAGTCTGACAGCCAGAAGAACGAACAATTAAAAGCAGAAATTTTGTCTAAGCTCGGTAAGCCCGATGACCCATATGAGCCAATACAGCACAAGGTGGAGCCAGATGTTGTAGAAAAAATAAAAAATTTAAAAATGGCTGGCGTTTATTTTTCAGAAGAGTTGGTTCGTTATTATCCAGAAAAAGAGGCGGCTGGCCAGGTGACTGGTTTCTTGGGCTTTAGCGACAAGGGTCAGGTGGGGCAGTATGGCATAGAGGGTTATTTTGAGGGTGATTTGGCTGGGGAAAAAGGAAAAATATTGGCAGACAAAGACCCCAGTGGGAGAATAATACCAGCTTCGGAAAAACAGCTAAAGGAAGCAGATGATGGCCAAGATTTGATCTTGACAATAGACAGGGTGATACAAGGCAAGGCTTATGAATTTATCAGACAGGGAGTGGAAAAAAGTGAGGCGGAAAGCGGTAGCTTGATAGTCATGGATCCCAAAAACGGGCAGGTCAAGGCAATGGCGAATTATCCGAGTTTCGATCCAAATAATTATGGTTTAGTCGGCGATATAAAAAATTATCGCAATTTATCTATCAGTGAGACTTATGAGCCGGGGTCAATATTTAAAATAATAACCATGGCGGCTGGCATTGACAGTGGAGCTGTCAGGCCGGAGGATACTTTTGTAGACACTGGGGAGACGAAAATAGGTAAGAATACAATCAGAAATGCAGATAATAAAAAATATGGGAAGATAACGATGGCTGGTATATTGGAAAACTCAGTAAATAATGGAACGGTATATGTGGCGCTAAAAACAGGGAGAGAGAATTTTAAAAAATATGTGGAGGCATTTGGCTTTGGTGAATTGACCGGCATTGAACTTAATGGCGAGGCAAAAGGGGAGATATCATCTTTGGCTAAAAAGGGGGACATCTATTTGGCGACAGCTTCATTCGGTCAGGGTTTGACAGTGACGCCGATGCAAATGGCGGCAGCTCTTGCCACAATAGTAAATGGGGGAGAGCTAGTAAAGCCGCATATCGTTGATTATCTGCGAAAAGATGGCCAGGAGATCCCTAGAGCAGAGGAAAACAATGTCAGACAAGTTGTTTCACCCAAGACGGCTGAGATTATAAAAGCGATGATGGTTTCAGTGGTGAAGAATGGCCACACAAAAAGCGCTCAAGTAGCTGGTTATAATATCGGCGGTAAAACAGGTACAGCGGAAATAGCCAATAAAGATGGCGGAGGGTATTCAAACGAAAATAATCATTCGTTTATTGGTTTCGGGCCAATGGAAGATACAAGGTTTGTTATAGTGGTAAAAATAAGCAAACCAAAAGTAGGGAGATTCGCCGAATCTACGGCAGTGCCGGTTTTTAAAAATATGGCTAGTTTTTTACTACAGTATTATCAGGTTGAACCTGAGGATTAATTTGCCAAGAGGAGACATGTTGGCCGATACCCAGCTGGTCTCTTTTGTTTCTCCTATTGGGCATTTTTTCTGACCAAAGAAGCAGGTCAGAAAAATTTATTTTATAGCGGGAATTGACTACAATAGTTTTAATTTCTTTGTTTTTTATAGCGCGTCGGATAGACCTCTCGCTTAGGCCAAAGAGCAGGGAGGCTGTAGATGGGGAGATCCTAATTTCATTTGACATATTTATATTAAAATGTTATAAATAATTAATATTATTAGAAGTGGTTGTCATTTACCCTATATAATAAAAGGATAATATAAATAGTAATAAATGTCTAGATTTGTCTAGACATTTTATGATTACTTTGATTTTATTGGTTTTTTGTCTAGGTTTATATAGACAAAATTATTAAATTTAACCATAGCAATTGGGCTAATTACGGCCGTTTTTCTTTGATTTTTGGACCTAAAAATGGTATTGTAACGCCAATTAACTTATTAACGTCTAATTAGATGAGAGCCCAAAAGATAAACAAATGGCAAGAGAGCAAGCTCCTAAAAAGGCTTAAAAACGGAGATGAAGAAAGCTTTCGTAAGATATATGATTTTTTTGTAGACAGGATTTATAAGTATGTTTTTTTGAAGATTGGATCTAAAGAAAAAACAGAGGAGATAGTTCAGGATGTTTTTCTCAAGTTTTGGAGATTTGCGAAAGACGAAGAGAATAAAGTGAGCGACTTGTCTGCGTTTATCTATAGCATCGCCAGATCGATGATTGCTGATCATTATAGAAACGAAGGCAAAGTTGATGCGGTGGTATCTTTTGAGGAAACAATAATTACAGAAGAGGAAATAGTTAGTGAGAGTGTTTTGTCCGAAGAGATAGACATAAGTATAGATTTAGAAAAAGTAAGTGCGGCATTGACCAAATTGTCACAAGTATACCAAGATTTGATTATCATGAAATATATAGAAGAGATGAGTAATAAAGAGATAGCCGAAATTTTGGGGAAAGAAGAGGGCAATATAAGGGTGTTGGCCCACAGGGCGATAAAACAACTAAGAGCAATATTAAGAGACCATGAATAATTTATTAGAACAATTGAAGAAGATAAATGTAGAGCCTAGTTTGGAATGGAAAGAGCAAACCAGGAGTTTTTTGTTGGCAGAGGTTGGTAGGCATAGAGTGGCTCAAAGACAAACTGGCTTTTCCGCGGGTCATTTCAGGATGATGACTTTTGCCTGGAGACCAGTAGCGGCGTTGTCTTTGGTGGCCTTATTTTTCTTGGGTAGTACCAGTTTTGTAGCTTTGGCTGCCAGAAAGGCTGTACCTGGTGATAATCTCTTTGTAGTAAAAAGAGCCTGGGAAAAAATAAATGAATATATGGCGGTCGATGCGGCCAGAAAGACAGAGCTGGCAAGCGCAGTTTTGGAGACCAGAGTAGACGACTTGCAGAAAATTTTGGAGCAGGAAACCGTTTTGGTCTCTGCTGGTGAAAAAAACAATGAGAGTATCTTTGTGGCAGTAGATGAGGTAAAAAAACAGATTGAAGATGTAAACGATAAGTTCGTGGCTATGCAGGAAAAAGACAAAGAAAGCGGGAAAAGGATAGTAGAGGCGGCACTTGCTCTAAACGAAAGGATAAGGGGCTACAAACAAGAGATAACCCTAGTGAAAGAAAAAGTAGAAAATACAGAGGCCAATAAAGAATTGGATTTGGTCTTAAATAAGGTAGAAGATATAAATTCCGATGTCTTGGCTTTATTGGTAGACAAGCATAGCAGTGGAGAGGTGAAGTTGGAAGAAAGTGATTTGGCGATGCGGGTAGGAGATCACGTGAAGCAGGTTGAAGATAAACTGGTAGAGGTGTCAGAGGCGGTGGGGTCAGCGGCAGAACAAGACAGCACTATAAAACAGAAGGTTGACGAGGTAAAAGTAGCCATAAAGAAAGCCAACGAAGCACTGAATAATAATGAGTACCGGCTAGCTTTGACTTTTAGTAAAGATTCAAATGCAATTTTGGAATTAATATATGGTTCTATTTATGAAGTAAAAAATGACAGTGAAAAAGAACCAACGACTGGAGAGGTAAAAGGGGTAGAGACTGCGACTACGACAATAGAGATAATGGCCCCGAATGTTTTTGTGCCAAAGGCCACTACGACCGAGACCGAGGAGGAGCCAGAGGTTTACGAGGTGAATATTCTGAGATAATTTTATGGATTATACGGGCGAGAGGGTGGTCTCCGGAAACAGCGAGATGCCGGCAGATATTTATAAAGAGCATCTGGAGCGTTACAGTTTTGCCTTGGATTTTATTAAAAATAAAAAAGTTTTGGATATTGCTTGTGGTACGGGATATGGCAGCAAGCTGATGGCCGAGGCGGGCGCAGAGAAGGTCGTGGGCGGAGACATAGAAGAGGGAGCTATCAGAGAGGCACAGGCATTAAAAAGAATAGACAATTTGGATTTTTTGGTGGTCAACGCGATGAAGATGCCCTTTGCGGAAAAAGAATTTGATATAGTAGTCAGTTTTGAAACGATAGAACATTTAAGTAATCCGGAAAAATTTATCAAAGAAATAGCTAGGGTGCTGAAGTCGGGCGGCTATCTGATCCTTTCTACTCCCAATAGAATAGCAACCAAAAAGATAGGCATAGATAATCCGTTCCATTTGAGAGAGTTTGCCAAAAGAGAGATAGCCCAACTTTTGTCAGATTATTTTGGAAAAATAGAAATATTTGGTCAAAGGCCCCTAAGCAAGATGAACGCCAAGCAAAAAATAATACAAAAAGCGTACTTTTTATATACAAAAATAAAGTGGCTGGAATTTTTAAAAAGATGGTTTAACACTAATACAAGACAGGCCATAGGCAAGGAAATCATCGGGTTGGAAGATAATTTTCATATCAGTGAAATGAAGCCGGGCAGGGAATACTTGTACTATGTGGCGGTGGGGAAGAAGAGGTAAAGCTGGATCCTCGGGTCAAGCCCGAGGATGACAGTGTTTTTTTATAGATAAATCGTTTTTTTAAAAATCCTAGCAATAGGGTTTCGCTTTCTGGGGTTTTTACTCCGGAGAGTATTAACAAGATTCCTATTTCTATTTAAAGGTCGAACTGGCACTGTAAGGTGCTGGGCAAGATAGGAATAAATTAATTTTAAAACTATCGCCCGAGGCGAACCATCTATTGGATGGCGGACCATGGGCCAAATAGTTTTAAATAAATATATATATTTATTATGTTTAAAAAAGGTTTTGTAGGGCTCATGGTGTTTGCCATGATCCTGACAATGGTTGGAGCAGTGACTGTTCCAGCCAGAGCCGCTTCTGATGGTGATTTGATCAAGATGGCTGGTAATTCAGCTGTTTATTACCTCAACGGCGGTAAGAGATATGTTTTCCCTAATCAGAAAACATTCAACACCTGGTATGCTGATTTTTCCAAGGTGGTGACCATTTCTGAATCAGAGATGGTGGGCTATCCTTTGGGCGGCAATGTGACTTATCGCCCAGGTACCAGACTAGTGAAGATCACCACTGTTCCAACAGTGTATGCTGTGGAACCGGGTGGCGCACTACGCTCCATTGTGAGTGAGGCCAACGCCAAATCTTTATGGGGCGACAATTGGAATAAAATGATCGATGATGTACCAGATGCTTTCTTTGTGAATTATTCTGTGGGTGCTGCTCTTACTGAGGGCGTGTATCCAACTGGCACATTGGTAAAGGCCTCTGGTTCTTCAACTGTTTATTATATTGATGGTACAACCAAGAGACCAGTCGCGACCGGCACTGCCTTTGAAGCCAATGGCTTCAGCTGGGCGAATGTTTTGACCGCTTCTAGTCTTTCTGGCTATACCGATGGCACCTCTATCACCGGTAAAGAGACCTTCTCTACCGTGGCTGGTAGTGGCACAACCACTGGTCCAGCTGCTGGAGGTACTGTCACCGTAGCTTTGGCCTCAAGCACTGCCGCTGCTGCGACTATCATTTCTGATACGGCCGAAGGCGCACAGTCAATGGTTCCTTTTGTGACTGTGAATTTTACAGCTCCAGCTGATGGCGCTGTGACTGTTAATACTTTGAAATACAAGAGAACTGGTATTTCTGCTGATACTGATGTGACTGATCTTTATCTCTATGACGGCATGACAAGATTGGCTATGGGTGGTTCTATTTCTTCAGGTGTAGTTACATTTAATAGTGCTAGTGGTTTGTTTACTGTGCCAGCTGGCACAACCAAGGCGGTCACCTTGAAAGTTGATATGACCGAAAATACCAGTGCTGGAAAGACCATGGCTTTCCAGTTGGAATCAGTGACCACCAGCAATAATGCTACAGTGGTTGGTTCTTTGCCTATTTCTGGTAACACTATGACCACTGCTAGCGTGACTGACCTCGGCTATGTGACTATTACCAACGGTGATGTGCCAACATCTGTCGCGACTGTCAACCCAGGGGAAAAAGATTTTGAAGTTTACAAGATTAATTTGCAAGCTTCTGATCAGGATTTGCAGTTGGAATACATGAAGTTGACATTGCTCGGTAGTGTGAACACCAGTGATTTGACCAACCTAAAGTTGACCAAAAGTGGTGTGACCCTAGCTACTGGTAGCATAAACGCTGATAGAGAATTGGTCTTTGACCTGACCGGCTCTCCTTATGTGATCAAGAAGGGTGAAAATCCGACTTTCTCCGTGAGGGGCGATGTGGTCAACGGTTCTACCAGAACATTCCGCTTTAGTGTGGAATATTCTTCAGATCTCGTGGTCAAGGACAATAACTACAAGGTTTATGTGACTCCATACACCAGCACATGGTCAGCCAAGAAATCCAGCTCTTCCAGCAATGTTTATACAATAAACTCTGGTAGTCTGGCGATTTCACTTGACACTACTTCTCCAACCGAGAATGTTGCCTCTGGCGCAACCAATGTCAAATTGGCAACTTTCAAATTTGAAGCTACTGGCGAGGACGTAAAGGTTAATAATCTTGATATCCAGGCTGGCACAGCGAGTGGCATTGAAGGCGGTTTGGATAATGGTAAAATTTATTTGAATGGAGTTCAGGTTGGGACTACAAAAGACTTGACCGAAGCCACCAGTGTGAATTTCACATTTGGTTCCAGCTTTATTGTATCTGGCGGGACCTCGGCTTTGGTTGATGTCTATGCTGACATAAAAACAACAACCTCGACCACCATCTCAGCTGGCACAGTCCAGATATCTTTGGTGGCCGGTTCTGGCAATGCCCAGGGCGTGAGCTCCCTCGAGTCTATCAGTACCACTGCACAAGACGGCACAGCTTTGACTGTTAGCGCTGGTTCTTTGACCTTGATAAAATATCAAGCTTATGGCGATCAAAACATCGTCAAGCCAGCCACTCAAGCAAAAGTCGCTTCTTTTGTAGTGTCTGCTGGTGCTTACGAGGGCGTGAATGTTGATACTATCAATATTTCACAGGCTACATCTGGCGTAATGCAAAATGTCAAATTGATGAGTGGTAGCACTCAAATTGGTTCAACCAAGGTGACGTTGACTTCCACTAGTGCTACTGAAAATGTATTTTCAGTATCCAATTTGAATCTAGCGGCCAATGAGTCTAAAGTGATTGACGTTTATGCTGATATCAAATCAAGCACGGGCGCACCATCTATTGCCATAGTGGTTGATTTGGCTGGCACTACAGCTATCACCTCTACTGCGACCACAGCTTCTGATGTAACTATGCAGACCATGACTATATCTACGGGCTCTATCACCTCTGCTGACGGTGGCAAGCCAACATCTGATTTGGTCATCGCTGGTACAACCGTGACTTCCAATAAAGTGAAGTTTACAGCTACCAATGAGGCCTTTACCGTGACCAAGGTGAGAATCTGGGAACAGACATCTGGCAACTATGATTCTATTGGTAAGGTTATCCTCGAATATAAGGACAAGAGCGGTAATACCGTAACCAAAGAAGGATATCTCAATGCTAGCGGTATTATGGATTTCACTGGGCTCAATATGTACGTAGCCAAGGATAGCGATGCGATTTTGACCGTTAAGGCCGAAGTCCCAACAGTCGCTTCTGGCGCCGACTCTGGTGATACTATTGGTCTCGACTTTGACAAAGATAACAACTTCTCAGCTTTGGGCGAGGCTTCAAATACAACTGATACTACCCCAGGCGCTGATGTTGATGCCAACAATATGATTGTCAGAAAGACCAAGCCGACCTTGAGCTCTGTGGCTATGTCTAGCTCAATCTTGCAAAATGGCACTAGCAAGACCATTGGTAAATTCAACGTGACGGCTGATGCCGCTGGCGCGCTATATGTTAAAGAATTTAACTTTAGCTTGGCTACCGGTTCTGCTGTAAATGTTGTTGATGTTAAAATGTATAAGGAAGGTGTCACTGAAATGAATGCAACTGCCGTTGATACAGTAGGTGGTTCAGTGAGTATCGTCTTGGATACAGAAGAGCAGATCCCGGCTGGCTCTACCGTGATGTTCGAATTGAAAGGCACGGTTTCCGGTGCTGCTTCTGGCCAATCCTTGGCGGTTTCTATCAAAGAATCAGCCTTGTCTTCGGAAGACCAATATGCAACAGCCACCAATTATACAGATTTAGCTTTGTATGAAACTGGTGGTTTGCTGTGGTCTGATGGCTCGGTGTCTCCCCATGTTGTTACTACATCCAGATCATACTCTGGTTGCAAATATGTGAAGACCTTGCCGCTTGATTTGGGTACTCTCTCATTATAAGTTTAAATAGTGGTAATATTATTTGAATTTTGAGAGGAACCAGACAACGGTTGGTTCTGAACATAAAACAGCCCCGTCCCGATTTTATATCGGGGCGGGGTTTGTTATTTTATTTACGAATATGCCAGCCTCGCCTAGCGACGACTCTAGGCGAACAAATCAATTACGAATATACAAATAAATGCCGGTCATTGCGAGGAGGAGAGCGTGGAGCTGAATACTAAAAATTAATGAGATTGCTTCGTCGTCACGCTTTGGGCGTGACTCTTCACAATGACAGGGAGAGCCAGTAGGGATGTCGGCCAAAGTTTGTCAAAGGAGTGTTTTTTTGATATATTTATCTTATTAATATTAATGATTTGTTTTATGTTAGGAGCAGAAAATAATATAGAAAAGACAAACCAAAATCAAAATAAAGATTTAGTGATTAAGGGAGACAAAGGCAAGAGGGGATTGTGGACAATGATTATTGTTTTGGCTGTGGTAGCCGGGTTGGCGGCTTTTAACATATTCCAAGATAAAATAAGTAAGGAAGAAAAAAAAGATGCGTTCCCAGTGACCCTGGAGCAGTTGAAAGATGATTTTGAAAACAGTAATAAAAAATTGAAATCTGAAGTGGTGCCACCGGCAGAATATGTGAGGAGATTTGACGAGCCCCTGAAATTATCTCTCTCGGCTGTAGAGAGCGGTGTGCCTTCGCAACCGGGTTACGTGGATTTGAGTGAGGATTATCTAAATATTGCTTCGGTTTATTCGATACTCGGTGATTATGAAAGAGCGGAAGAGTGGTACTATAAAACATTGGAAAAATATCCGGAGAACTATAAGGCACACTTGAACTTGGCTGATTTGTATATTTTAATGGAGCAAAGAGAGTCAGCGGCTATAAAGTTTTATGAGACAGCAATTTTATACCCACAGGATAGTAGGGTATATATCAAGATGGCTGATTTTTATTATAAATATTCTTCGGCTCCCGATAGAATTATTAAAGCCGCTGCGATTTATGAGCAGGGAATAAAAAAGGCAGAAGATCCAAAGATTATTTTTAGCGAGTATGCTTTTTTTCTGGAAAATTATATGAAAAATTATAAAAAGGCACTAGAGATGCAACAAAATTATCAGCTGACAAGTGGGGAGATTGATCAGGAAGAGATCGGCAGGTTGAAGGCGTTAATTGATAAAAATAAATAACGACAAATATGACTGGACAAGACAAATTGTGCAAAAGTTTAAAGGTTGGTGCGGGTTTGGCACTGTTGGCGCCTTTGGTTTACAACATTAATTTTATCTTCCCTTTTATTTTTCTGAGGAATATATTTTTTCGCGGGTTGGTTTTGATATTATTATTTATTTTTGTTTTGTATGTTTTTGAGAGCGGCAGGTGGCGGGGCAGAGGGAATCATATTTTGTATAGTTGGCTTTTGCTTTTGCTGGTTTTGCTTTTGGCAACGGTTTTGGGGGTCGACCCGAGCAATAGCTTCTGGGGCGGCTGGGAAAGAATGGATGGTTTGTTAAATTATTTATTTTTGGGGGTTTATTTTCTTATTTTGGTGAATATTTTTACTACTAAAAGTGATTGGATTTGGTTGATGCGTTTTGCAATTTTGGTGGCGTTGGTGGTCTGCATGGCAGGATTTTTTAGAGCCGGCTTGGCCATGGCTGATAATGCTTGGAGCTACTTGGGCAACAGCGCTTTTTTGGGTTATTATTTATTGTTAAATTTGGGATTATTGGCAATAGTTGCAACATTGGACAAGAGTGGGTGGCGATGGGCATATGGAGCTTGTGGGCTGATATTTTTGTTGGTTTTATTTGGAGCGGCTAGCCGGGCGCCAATTTTGGGTTTGTTTTTTGGCGGTTTAATTTTTGTTATTTTGGGATTTAAAAATTTTTCTAAACGCTGGAAACTGATATTGGGCTGTTTGATTTTGTTGGCGGTCGTTTTTGGTTCCTTGGCAATTATTTACAAAGATACAAAAGCGGTGGCCAAAATAAAATTTGTCGATCGCCTAGCCCATATTTCCAGTACAGATCCGACTACCAACAATAGATTGCTTGTTTGGGGGAGCGCTTGGCAGGCTTTTTTAGAAAGACCAATTTTGGGTTATGGCCCCGAAAATATACCCATAGGGGTAGACAAGCACTATAATCCTTTAATCACAGAGCAGTGGTTTGATCGAACGCACAATTTTGCTCTTGATTATTTGTTATTTGCTGGTGTATTTGGATTTTTGGCATATTCGTTTTTTGTCGGCAAGGGGTTTTATTATACTTATAAGATAGCGGAAAAAGAGCCGACTTTGGGCCACATACTTAGCGCGATTTTGGCGGCGATTATTTTTACCCTATTGTTTGTTTTCGACACCCTGAATAGTTGGGTTATTATTATGGTGGTCTTTGTTTTTATTTCTTGGGCAAAGAATTATTATGGTCCCGAAGAAGGAGACGGAAATATGGGGAAAATCTCACCCAAAATGTATTATCCGGTTTTAGTCGTAGTGCTTTTGGTAATAGCATTATTATCAAATGAATCTCTTATAAGGCCAGTGCGCGCCAATTTGTTGGCGGGGCAGGCTTATCGTTATTCGCAATCTGATCCGCCTAAGTCCGTCGCTCTTTATGACCAGATTTTTGAAATAAATACTTTTGGGGAGCGGGAGGTGTGTATGGCCCTGCTCCAGTATGCGACTACGGCGATCAATGCGCCGGAAGCTGACGAGGTCGCGAAAAAATTGGTTTTTGAAAAGGCAGAAGAAAAAGCTCTAGAATATCTAGAGAAGAGGCCAAAGAGTATGCAGGTGAGATTGGGGTTGGCCCAAGTGTATTTGCGCTATGCCAGCTACAATGTTTTTTATTTGGATAAAGCAATTGATCTTTTGGTTAATAATATTGATGATTCGCCGGGGAGGGTGAATATTTATTTTGTGATAGCCTCGGCATACAACAGCAAGGGAGAAAATGACAAGGCTATAGAATATCTAGAAAGAGCATATGAAATAACTAAAGGGGTAAAATCGGTGTATGTGAACCTGATGAATCTATACGCCCAAAAGGGCGAGACAGCAAAGGTTGATGAGCTGATAAAAATTTATGTGGAGCGCTTTGGGGGCTCGCTTGGGGCTGAGGATTATCGGGTACTGGCAGAGTATTATTTTAAAATTAATATGATTGACGCTTCAAAGAGGATGTTATTAGAGCGCGCAATCCCGGCTGATCCTGGTAGCTGGCGGGCGTATGTATCATACGCGTCTATCCTAGAGTCAGAAGGAAAAATAGGTGAGGCGATTGAGTATTTGAAAGGGGTGCTGGCAGGACATCCTGATTTTTCCGAGGTGCTTGGCGAGTACATAACCTATTTAGAATCAATTAAAAAATAATTAATAAATAAAATATAAAGATATGAAGAAGATTGTTTTTTGGGTTATTTTTGGTTTAGTATTGCTTTCGCTACCCATTGAGTCTAGTCTGGCTGTATATAATGCGGTTCAATGGTCTGACAGTACCCGCCTGTCTTTCCCCGGGGTGGCAAAAGTAGCTGGCGAGGCAAAGGGCATCAGTATAGATGTTTATGCTGATACTTTTTTGGAATATTATTATCTTGATGTGGCCAGCTTGCGTTTGCAGATGAGAAGCGGGTCAAAAGTATATCTGGAGTCACTTGACAGAAAACTTTTTAATGTCCCCACGGGTTATCCAGACACGGAGTGCCTTGATGGCTATTCTCGCTTTTCTTATGAGGCGACAGCGGCTGGGCTGACTGATTTTACCATTACCTTTACTGATGGCGGCAATTGCCCAGAAACGGCGAAAACCGAGGAACCGGCTACGCCAAAGGTGGAGCAGATTGATGTGACAAATTTAGATAAAATAGCGACTGATGGTTTGACCAAAAAATTGGGTCAAAACAGCAAGACACATTTTGTTTACGATAATATAATAGAAACAGTAGATATTTTAAGCGTTAGCATGAACGAAGTGAAAGTGGGTTTATCTACTCCGGCCAAGGAATTTAATTTAATAATAAATAAAGAAAAAATTGTGGATACAGATGCTGATGGTTGGAATGATTTGAGCTTAACCCTTAAAAGCACGGATGGCGGGGAGGCTGAGTTGGTAATAAAAAAGAAAGAGCCAGTTAAAGTAGTTGGTATTAATCCAGGAGATTTGGTAAAAGTGGCTGATGGCACGACGGTTTATTATGTTGGTGCTGACAGTAAATTGTATATATTTCCCAATGAAAAAGTGTATTACACTTGGTACCAAGATTTTAGTACAGTCAAAATTATCAGCTCTAGCGATTTGGGTAGATATGGTTGGGGTGGACTGGCAACTTATCGACCAGGAGCAAAAATGATCAAGTTTAGTATTAGTCCAGCAGTTTATGTAGTTGATAAGGGCGGAGTACTGCATAAATTAAAAGATGAAAATATGGCCAGGGAGATGTATGGAGATGAGTGGAATAAAAAAATAGATGATATTAATGAGGCCTTTATGTTTAGTTATGTTTTTGGTGATGATTTAATGACGATTAGTGAATTTAATCCGGTTGAGGCGAGCCAGCTGACACCGACGGTGGAAGTGGATAAGGGAATATAAAAGGCAAAGGGCAAAAGGAAAAAGGAAAAGAGAGAGAAATGGTTAAAATTATTTAAAGACAGATAAATTTCCCATAAGATGATGGTGGGGAAGGAAAAAGGCGGTGGGAGTTACATATTACAGGCTGATGTGTTACAATAAATTTATTAATAGATTAATAATAATTATGGCAACCAACAAAAAATTTATTTTCGCGTTTTGTATGTTAGCTTTGGCCGGTGTTTGGGGTTGGCCTTTAACAACAAACGCGGCTTATAATGATGCCACCCTAGAAGCCGGCACGGTTTTGTATATGACCGAGGTCGCGGCTCAAGCTGGAGGGACACCGGGCATAAACATTATTGTTTCGGCCAGTTCAGAGGTGGCTTCAATACAAGTGAATGGCAATAATTTGGTGATTGAAATGGAAGCGGGATCAAAAATTTATTTGAGCTCGGCTGACAGGAAGATGTTCAATAGTAACTTAAGCGGCACGGCCTGTGGATCAAGTATTTCGGAGTTTAGTTATAGCGCGCTCAAAACAGAGACGCTGACCATCACCTTTGCCGATGGTGACAATTGCGTGACGGGCGGCGGAGGCGGAGGGCAATATTGGTCCGGCTCCGGATCGGGAACGGCAGTAACGGATACCACGGCCCCCATAATCAGTGAGGTCGATTTGATAGTTGGAGACACGGAGGCGACAATTAACTGGCAAACCAACGAACCATCAGCCACGTGGGTGGTTTATGGGACCAGCACCGCTTATGGTTGGGAGGAAAAAACCACTGTTTATAAAACAACTCATTCTTTGACCCTGACGAATCTAGCACCCTTGACGACTTATTATTATCAAATAAAAGCGCAGGACGGGAGTGGCAACACTAGTACTTATGCGGATCAGCAGCTGACGACTTTGAATAGTGGTGAAGTTCCCGTAACCTCGTCTGAGCCAGATCAAGCCACAACAGATAATAGTAGTGGCGCCATTAATGGTAGGGCTGACGACGGCCTGTCGGGAATAAGCGCTGATATGAAATTGGCCAAAAAGTTGGCCGGAAGATTGCTACTGCGCGTAGAGAAAAGCGGAGAAATTTGGTATGTGGATACCAAAGAATACAAGCGTTATGAAGTAAAATTTGCCAACGCATTGTATGTTTTTCAGAAATTAGCTTTGGGGGTTAGCAACGTTAATCTAGAAAAAATACCGGTGAGTGGCAGTAAAGAAAGCGGCGACGTGAGCTTGCGCAATAAACTGAAAGGCAAGTTGCTTTTGGCGGTAGAAGATCACGGGCGAATTTGGTATGTGGATAAAGATGGTTATCGGCATGAAGCAACCTGGAAAAATTTGATGGATTTGTTCAGGGAATTGTCTTTGGGCATTACTGACGCGAATTTGGCCAAGATTCCGGCGGGCAGTTTGTAAGATGAATTGGAT
>JAAZOM010000014.1 GCA_012797775.1 Candidatus Kuenenbacteria bacterium
ATCATCATATTGGGGAAAATGTTCTCTATTATCAACCACATGTTGCAAAGCTTCCTTGGCTTTTGCTGGATCTATCTCTAAAAGCTGCCGCCAATCTCTTGTATCTCTAATTCCAAATTTTTCAAACCACTCGGCTTGTGCTGTTTCTTTGGTAAAATTTCCCTCATTCTCAACTTGACTAACATAATCACCTGGTATTACCCCATATTCATCACCCATAAATTTTAATTTAATTTCTAAATATTCTTAAATCTTAAATCCTAAATCTCTCCTACCCCCTACTTTCTACAACCCTACCTCCCTATCTTCTCGCCAAATATCCTATAAATTTACCAATCAACGGCACCTTGACCGGATTTTCCTCTCCCAACACCTTGCCCACCACCTGACTAGCCGTTATCGAAACATTTAGCGAATTATCTGTTTCTCCCCTGACGATCACCTGCCCATCTTCTCTATCTACATCCACAACTCTTTGTACTGCCAGATTATCGTTTTCTTTTTCTTTCTGTTTGAAAACCACCAAATCATTTGTTTTTATCTCTTCTTTACTAATCAATCCGCGCACCAAAACCAAATCATCCCTCTCTATCACCGGCCACATTGAATCTTCTGTCATTACCAAAATAGGATATGGCGTCTTTAATAAATAAGAAAGAGACGGGTAAAAACCAACCCCAAAAACACTCAAAATAAAAACAAAAATCAGGAAACTGGCCCAGAAAGAAGATTTCTTGTTTCTTTTGGGCAAAGTCATCTCCCAAGATGGGCTGTCATCACCCTCCTTATTATATATATCCTCAAAAACCTTAAAAGTATTATAGGTGCTGATATCAGCTATTTTTTTGTCATTTTTAGTCAGTGACATACATCTATAATATTAACCCAAAACCATAAACTTATCAATGTTGAAAAGGCTAATTTGACATATTCCCAAAAATTGATATACTATAATTACTTTTAAATCAAACAATTTAATATAAAAAGACCGCCTTAACCAGAAAACCAAGGGTTTTCTGATGTTGGCTATCTTTAAAAATTATTAATAAATTAATATTAGCGGCTGGTATATAACCCCTGACTTTCTCCCGCGACCGCGGGAGCGGCAAGGGGGTCGCTAAAATTGACGGCTTATTATGGCTGGTAAATTCGAAAGAACAAAGCCCCATGTCAATGTCGGTACTATTGGCCACGTTGACCACGGCAAAACCACTTTGACTGCTGCCCTCCTTTCTTATATAAAAACGACTGGTGGCACAGCACAAGACAAATCTGTTGACCAAATCGACAACTCTCCAGAAGAGAGAGAACGCGGTATTACTATTTCTACTACTCATGTAGAATATGAAACCGCCAAAAAGCATTATGCCCACATTGACTGTCCTGGTCATGCCGATTATATCAAAAACATGATCACCGGTGCCGCTCAGATGGATGGCGCTATTCTTGTCGTTTCTGCTGCTGACGGCCCAATGCCTCAAACCAGAGAGCATATTCTTTTGGCCCACCAAGTCGGCGTACCGCACATTGTTGTTTTCTTAAATAAAGTTGACCAGGTAGATGACAAAGAGCTTATAGACTTGGTCGAAGAAGAAATCCGCGACCTTTTGAAAAAATATGAATTCCCTGGCGACACCACCCCGATTATCAGGGGATCTGCCTTGAAAGCCCTCGAGGCTGCCCAAGCTGGCAATAAAGATGATGAAAATTTCAAAGCTATCGGTGAGCTCTTAAATAAACTCGATGAATATATCCCGGATCCGGTCAGGGTCACAGACAAGCCTTTCCTCATGCCAGTCGAAGATATCTTCACAATTGAAGGCCGTGGCACCGTAGTTACCGGTAGAATTGAAAGAGGCACCATTAAACTAAACGAAGAAGTTGAAATTGTTGGCCTCAAAGATACTCAAAAAACAGTAGTCACTGGTATTGAAATGTTCAATAAACAATTGGACGAAGGCCAGTCTGGCGATAACGCCGGCCTCTTGCTACGCGGCACCAAAAAAGAAGATGTCATGAGAGGACAAGTTTTGGCCAAAACAGGAAGTGTCACTCCACATACCGAATTTGAATGCCAAGTTTATGTCCTAAGTAAAGAAGAAGGCGGTCGCCATACCCCGTTCTTCAAGGGTTATAAACCCCAATTCTATATCCGCACTACCGATGTCACTGGCGAAGTTATTTTGCCAGAGGGCACTGAAATGGTTATGCCTGGCGATACTATCACCTTGAAAGTTGTCTTGATTCATCCTATTGCTCTTGAAGAGCAACAGCGTTTTGCTATCCGCGAAGGCGGCAAAACTGTTGGCGCAGGCGCCATTACCAAGATTATTAAATAATCGTCACCCCCCACTTTTTAAAAGTGGGGGGTTGGTTTGTTTAATAATTTAACCAACTATGGTTGATAACAAAAAAATACAAACCAACGAGGAAGAAGCTAAACCAAAGATCAGGATCAAGGTCAAGGCTTTTGATCATAAAATTATTGACCGAGCCACGAAGACCATCATTGATACTGCCAAAAGAAGCCAGGCTCAAATCAAGGGTCCAGTGCCTCTTCCTACTGAAAAAACAAAATATACTGTCAACCGCTCTACTTTTGTACACAAAGATGCTAGAGAGCAGTTTGAAATGAGAATTCATAAAAGATTGATTGATATTTATGACCCCAAAGGCACCACCATCAATGATCTGACTAACCTTGCTCTCCCAAGTGGAGTGGATATTGAAATAAAAATGTAAAGGTTGACAAAATAAGATATTTAGTTTAAATTGTATTTTACAAAATAAAAATCTGTTAAGAATCCAAATAAGATCCCTTTCGGAAACCATTTGACTATTCTTAATCATTGATTAATCAGGTAATAAATTAGATACAAAACATATAAAACCCGCCTTAGATGTTTTATATCTGGTTTATTATAGCCAGATTTTTGTTTTATATTAGCCAATTATGAAATTTATTCTTGGCCAAAAAAAGGGCATGACTCAGATATTTGGTGAAAATGGCAATGTCACCCCAGTGACCATCATTGAAGCCAAGCCCTGCCCCATAGTCAGGACAAAGACGCAAGACTCAAAAGACGGTTACAACGCCGCCGTTATTGGTCTACCTGGCAAAAAGAAACTTGGCAAACGAGAACTCGGACAAACTAGAGGTCTCGGTAATTTACAATACCTCAAAGAATTTAGAATTGATGAATCAGACACCCTCTCCCTATCCCATGGAGATACAATCACCGTTGATGCTTTTAATGTTGGAGACAAAGTAAAAGTAACTGGCTTTTCTAAGGGTAAAGGATTTCAAGGTGTAGTTAAAAGACATGGCTTTCACGGTCACAACAGCACCCATGGTACCAAAGATCAAGTACGCACTTCTGGTTCTGTTGGCCCTTGTGAGCCAGCCAGGGTTTTCCCTGGTGTCAGAATGCCGGGCCATATGGGCGACGCTCAGGTTTCAATCAAAAATCTTTCCGTAATTAAAGTTGATAAAGATAATAACACTATTTATGTCAAAGGTGCTGTCCCTGGGGCCAGAAATGGTCTACTGATAATAACCTGTGATGGCAAACTAGAATTAAAGAAAGACAATGAGCCAACAAACGAAGTCCAGGACGCCGAAGCTGCTACTCCCACTGAAACCGCTGAAAACCAAGAACTAACTACTGAAAATAATCAATAATTATGTCTTATCCGGTTTACAATCAATCAGGAGAAGTAATCAAGGAAATAAATCTCAATCCTTCTATTTTTGCTGCCAAAATAAATGAAGCGCTGGTACACCAAATCGCTGTTGCCCAGATGGCCAACAAAAGACAAAACCTGGCCCACACCAAAACCAAAGATGAGGTTCGTGGTGGTGGCAAAAAACCTTGGCGCCAGAAAGGCACTGGTCGTGCCCGCCATGGTTCTACCCGCTCCCCTCTTTGGAAGGGCGGCGGTGTCACTTTTGGTCCACGCAATGATCGCGATTTCACCCAAAAAATAAACAAAAAGATGAAAAGAGGAGCTATTTTTTCCTGTCTTTCTGACAAAGCGGCTGATAAAAATCTCATAATTTTGGAAAACTTTAATTTACCAGAAATAAAAACCAAGGAATTTGGTAAAATTATATTCAACCTGAAAAATGCCTTGTCACTGAAAAACAAAAAAATCAGTGAAAAAACAAGTGAAAAATCACAAAAGAAGGAAAAAAACGTTGACCTCAAAAAATATTCTCTATCTTTATTGGTTGCCTCTGATAAAAAAATTGCCGATCTCTCTCGCGCCGGACGCAATATCCCCGGAATCAAAATCACCAACGTTAATTCTCTAAACGTTCTCGACTTGCTCCGTTATAAAAACCTGATCCTAACTGAGGAAAGCTTGCCTACTATAGAAAAAATTTATCTAAAAAATAACTAATATGGCATTATTCGGCATTGGTAAAACTAATAAAGAAGAACCACAGAAGCCAGCCGCCTCCAAAGGCGACGGCCAGTTTAAAAATGCTGAAGTCAAAAAAACCAAAACTATTACCAATAATAATGACTCAGCCGAATATAAAAATCCGCGCCATGCCGATATTCTTATTCATCCATTATTGACAGAAAAATCTACTATTCTATCCAGCCAAAACCAATATGTTTTTTCCGTCGGCCAACGAGCTGACAAAAGACAAATCAATGCTGCGATCAAAGAAATTTATAAAGTCACCCCATTAAAAATAAGAATTATTCCCGTTCGCGGTAAAAAAGTCCGCACTGGCAGAAACACCAATGGCTACTTAAAAAATTGGAAAAAAGCCATCGTCACCATCCCCGCCGGTACCAAAATCGACGTTTACGAAAGCTAATTAATTTTATGGCTATCAAAGCTTACAAACCAACCACCCCTTCCAGGCGCAGAACTACTGTTGTCTCTTCTTTGGATCTCACCAAAAAGAAACCGGAAAAGAGTCTAACTATTATTAAAAAACAATTTGGCGGTCGCAACCATAGTGGCCAGATCACCGTCCGTCATCGCGGCGGCGGCGCGAAAAGACGTCTGAGAATTATTGACTTCAAAAGATTGGACTTTAATCGCCCAGCTCAAGTTCTAGCTATTGAATACGACCCCAACCGCTCGGCCAGGATAGCTCTTATTGTCTACCCCAACGGAACAAAATCATATATCCTTGCACCAGAAGGCTTAAAGGTTGGTGAGCAAGTACTTTCTTCTCGTGAAAAAATTGAAATAAAAATTGGCAACCGCCTACCATTAGAACATATTCCGCTTGGCATCATGGTCCACAATATCGAACTAGAACCCGATAAGGGTGGTGTCATCGCCAGATCTGCCGGCAATGGAGTTTTTGTCCAAGCAGTCGAGGGCAAACACGCCCAGCTCAAAATGCCCTCTGGGGAGATACGCTTAATAAAAAAAGAATGTTTGGCTACTATCGGCCAAGTTTCCAACCCAGATCATGGACTGGTGCGCTATGGTAAAGCTGGACGCATGAGACATAAAGGTATAAAACCGACTGTCCGTGGCAAGGCGATGAACCCCTGTGATCATCCCCATGGCGGTGGTGAAGGTCGTCACCCAATTGGTATGCCTTATCCGAAAACCCTCTGGGGCAAACATGCTTTGGGTGTTAAAACCAGAAAACCCAAAAAATGGTCTAATAAATTAATAATCAAGAGAAGAAAAAGAAATCGTAAGTTAATCTAAAAATATGAGCCGTTCACTCAAAAAAGGTCCTTATGTGGATCAAAAACTGATCAAAAAAATAACCAACAAGAAGCCATCTGAGGCTGGGGTTGTAAAAACTTGGTCCAGAGACTGTACTATCACCCCAGAAATGGTTGGTTTTACTTTTGGTGTCCACAATGGTCGCCAGCATGTTCCAGTCTTTGTCGTAGAAAATATGGTCGGACACAAATTGGGTGAATTTTCCCCAACCCGTAGATTTATCAAGCATGGCGGCAAAAAACAACGCGAGGAAGAACAGGCCGCCGCCGCCAAAGCCGCCACTGTCGCTGCTCCCAAAAAAGAAGATAAAAAATAAACCATATGGAAGCTATAGCAAAATTAAGATTTTTGAGACAATCACCAAGAAAAGTACGCTTGGTCGCTGATGCTATTCGCGGTCAGCGGGTTGACCGTGCTGTTTCTGAATTATCCTTCTCTCCAAGAACCGCTGCCCGTGCTGTCTTGAAGCTTCTAAATTCTGCTCTAGCCAATGCTATTCACAATTTTCATCTAGACAAAGAAAATCTCTTTATCAAAGAAATAAGGGTTGACCAAGGGCCAGCCCTCAAACGCTGGAAACCCAGAGCTTTTGGCCGCGCTTCTGGCCTAAGAAAGGAAACTTCACATATCACTATTGTCTTAGCTGAAATAAAACCTTCGAAAGAAACCTCAAAAGATAAAAATAAAGAAAAACCGGGACCAAAGATGGAAGCCGCTAAAGTCGTCAATTCTTTGGATGAGGTCAAAGAATCAATTTTGGATGATGACAAAGACATTGGTTCAAAGTCAGCAGAAAAAAAATCCGGTTCCAAAAATTTTGGGGAAAAAGGCAAAAAAAGATTCTTTAGTAGAAAATCTGGCTAATTTATTTATCAAACTATATGGGTCAAAAAGTAAATCCAAAAATATTCCGTATCGGCACCACCAGAACTTGGAGTTCTCGCTGGTTTAGTAATAAAAAATATTCTGCCAAACTGGAAGAAGATATTAAAATTAGAAAATTCTTGGAAAAAAAATTCAAAGAAGCCAGTGTAGACAGTGTTGTTATTGATCGCACAGCTGACACCTTGGAAATAAACATCAATACCAGCCGACCGGGCATGATTATCGGCAAAGGCGGATCCTCTATCGAGGACCTAAAAAACCATATAGCCAAATCAATAATCAAGGATAAAAAAATAAAAATCCAAATTAATATTAAAGAAGTCAGCAAACCGGGCCTCTCTGCTAGAATTGTCGCCCAAAGTGTCGCTCTGGATTTGGAAAAAAGAATTCCCCATCGCAAGACTATGAAAAAATATATTGAACAGATCATGAAAGCTGGTGGCAAGGGCGCAAAAATATCTTGTTCTGGGCGATTGGGCGGAGCTGAAATAGCCAGAAGAGAAACCCTGGGCGAAGGCAAAATACCGCTCCATACCTTTAGGGCTGATATTGATTATGCTAGATTGGCCGCTCACACTACCTATGGCGCTATTGGTATAAAAGTCTGGATCTATAAGGGCGATGTCTTTAATACAGATGAAAATAATAAATAATTAATATGTTGGCACCAAGAAAAGTAAAACACAGAAAATGGCACAAAGTTGCTGGCGCTTCCGGCAAAAAGGCTTCACGCATGACTGAGGTTTCTTTTGGTTCCTGCGGACTAAAGTCTACTGAAGAATGCTGGGTGACCGCCAGACAAATCGAAGCTGCCAGGCGCGTCTTGGTACGCTATATTAGAAAAGGTGGCAAAATATGGACCCGAGTATTTCCAGATAAACCAGTTACCAGCAAGGGATCTGAGGTTCCTATGGGCAAGGGTAAGGGAGCTGTCGACCATTATGTTTTTTCTGTTTTGCCAGGCCACATACTCTTTGAAATGTTTGGCATACCAGAAGCCAAAGCCAAAGAGGCTCTAATCATGGCTGGTCACAAATTGCCAGTCAAAACCAAATTTGTTAAAAAATAAACGCATGACCATACAAGAATTAAAAACCAAATCAGATGCTGAATTGAAAAAATTGCTCGGCGAAAAGAAAGAAAGCTTAAGAGTGATGCGTTTTAAGGTTGCCCAAAGACAGCTCAAAAAAGTCCATGAAGTCAAAACTGCCAAACAAGAAATTGCTCGTATCATGACCTTTATCAACAAGCAAAAAGAACAAAAATAACATTATTCTTCCTATGACACAGGTAAAAAAACAGAAAAAAATATTCTCCGGCAAAGTGGTTTCTACCAAGATGGCCAAGACTATTGTTGTTTTGGTTGAAAGAACAAAAATTCATCCCAAATATCAGAAGAGATACAAAACTAGTAAAAAATACAAAGTTCATGACGAGAAAGGCCAATACCGGGTCGGCGACAAAGTAAACTTTATCGAATGCCGACCACTTTCCAAAGATAAAAAATGGCGGATTTATCCGGAAAAGAATTAATTTATATTATATGGTTCAACATCGTACAATCCTAAAAGTTGCTGACAACTCCGGAGCCAAAAGACTCCAGGTTATTAAGGTGCTTGGCGGCTACAAAAAAAGATACGCCCGGCTGGGTGATATTGTTACTGTCGCCATCAAAGAAGCCGAACCCCATACCCAGATAAAAAAAGGCACTGTGGCCCACGCTGTTATTGTCAGAACCAGAAAAGAAATCCGCCGACCGAGCGGTATCTATATTCGCTTTGATGACAACGCTGCTGTTATTATTGACAAAAAAAACAAAGAACCAAAAGGCACCCGCATTCTCGGCCCCGTTGCCAGAGAGCTGCGCGCCCTTGGTTTCAACAAAATTATTTCCTTAGCTCCAGAAGTTCTATAAATCATATGAAAATAAAAACTAACGACATAGTAAAGTTTCTCTCCGGTAAAGATCTTGGCAAAACAGGCAAGGTCCTGCATGTTATCGCCGCAAAAAACCCCAAACAAAAAACCAAGATAGTTGTTGAGGGATTGAATTTAAGGTACAAACATGTCCGCCCAAAAAATGAACGGGAAAAGGGCCAAAGGATTATGTTCCCCTACCCAACAGATATCTCCAAGGTTGCGCTTGTTTGTCCCAAGTGCGGCAAAACAACCAGAGTGGGCTACCAGGTATCTGAAAATAAAAACGAGACAGCCAAGAAAAAAACAATCAAGCAAAGAATCTGCCGCAAATGCAAAGCAGTTATCTAAAAATAATTAATTTATGAACAGACTCCATAAAAAATATCTTGATGAAATTGTTCCTCGCCTCGAGGCAGATTTTGGCTACGCCAACAAAATGGCCGTGCCTAAAATCACCAAGGCGACCATCAACGTCGGGATTTCCACAGCCAAAGGTGACGCCAAATTTAGAGATATAGTAGAAAATACCTTGAGCCGCATCTCCGGCCAAAGACCGGTGTTTACCAAAGCCAAAAAATCAATTTCTTCTTTTAAAACCAGGGAAGGGCAGATTGTTGGAGCGAAAGTCACCATGCGTAAAGATAAGATGTATGAGTTTGTTGATAAGTTAATTAACTTGGCCTTGCCAACAGTCAGAGATTTCCGTGGCCTCAATAAGAAAAGTATCGACGCCAAAGGCAATCTGACCATTGGCTTTCGCGAACATCTTTCTTTTCCAGAGATCAATCCGGATGAAGTCGAAAATATACACGGGCTAGAAGTTTGCCTTACCTCTACTGCCAAAAACAAAGAGGAGGGCCTTGCCCTATTTAAATATTTTGGTTTTCCATTCGCTGAAAAAGATATCGAGAAAACCAAGAAAAAATAAATTGATAAGTAACTATGGCTACACAAGCACAAATTGTCAAAAGTAAAAAGAAACCCCTTTATTCAACGCGCGTAGTTCGACGCTGTTGGCGTTGCGGCAGGCACAAAGGCTATATTCGCAAATTCAACCTTTGCCGTATTTGTCTTAGAGAGTTGGCCAACAAGGGTGATTTGCCGGGAGTTACAAAATCAAGCTGGTAATAAAATAATTTTAATAGTAAAACAATCATTATGACAGATCCTATCGCTGACATGCTAACCCGCATCAGGAACGCTCAAATAGTCAAAAAGAGCGAGCTGGTTTTGCCATACTCAAAATTGAAAATGGGCATCCTAAATATTCTGACCAAAGAGGGCTGGCTACAAGAAGTTGAAAAAATAGAAGCCGCTGGCGGTAAAATTAACCGCAAGGCCAGTATTACCAGCCGTTTCGATAGTATAAAAATAAAACTTTATTATGACGCCGACAGTCGCCAGCCAAAAATAACCAAATTAGAGAGAATCAGCAAACCGGGACGCCGTGTTTATGTAGACAAAGAAAATATACCTTTTGTGCTGAACGGCAAAGGCCTGGCCATCATCTCCACCTCAAAAGGACTCCTGACTGACCGCGAAGCCAGAAAACAAAAAGTTGGCGGCGAAATTATTTGCGAAATATATTAATTTTAAATTTATGTCTAGAATAGGGAAAAAACCAATCACCATACCACCGGGCGTTGAAATCTCTTTTAGTGACCATGTTTTCAAATGCAAAGGACCAAAAGGTGAATTAATCTGCCATGTCCACCCGACAGTTAATGTTGAAAAAAAAGATAATACCCTGGAGATATCCATCAATGACAAAGAGGACTTGAGCCAAAAAGCCCTTTGGGGTACTATGCGCCAAATAATCGCCAATAATATTGAGGGTGTCCTAAATGGCTATCAAAAACAATTGGAAATAAAAGGTGTTGGCTATAAAGCAGAGCTCAAGGGTGACACCCTGATGCTCTCAGTCGGTTATTCGCACGATGTGAAATTCCCCCTGCCCAAAGGCCTCAAGGGATCGGTAGAAAAAAATATTATCACGCTGGAAGGCATTGACAAACAACTTTTGGGAGAAACTGCCGCCAATATCAGAAAAGTAAGAAAACCGGAACCATATAAAGGTAAGGGTATAAAATATGTAGAAGAAACTATTTTGAGAAAAGCCGGTAAGCAAGTAAAAAGTGGCGCCTAAATATGACTGACCCAAAGACATCACTATACTGTTGGATTGTACTCTCGATAATCATCTTTGGGGCAAGCACTTTTGTTATCAGTTTCTATAATAAAACGGTCAAAGAAATTAATGCCAATTCAATTGCTACCAATAGCCTCACCATTTCACACAATATTTTAAACAACGATTATAACAATTATGAAGAACAATAGTAAAATAAAAAAAGACAACCTTGAGCGCCGCCAAAAAAGAATCCGAGCGAAAATTTTTGGTACTCCAAAAATACCCCGGCTCTCTGTTTCTCGCAGTTTAAAATATATTTTTCTACAACTGATAGATGATCAAAGCGGCAAAACCCTAGTCAGTGTCCATAGCAAAAATATGGATATCAAAGGCACTAAAACAGAAATAGCCACCTCAGCCGGACGCGAATTGGCCAGTAAAGCAAAAAAGGCTGGTATTAATCAATGTGTTTTTGACCGCTCTGGTAGAAAATATCATGGTCGCGTCAAGGCTGTGGCCGAAGGTGCCAGGGAAAATGGCCTACAATTTTAATTCTTAAAATAATCATATGACCCCAAAACCAGATTCCAAAAACAACCCCCGCCGGCCTAAAAAATCCAGAGAAGAAGATTCGGCCTTTGAGCAAAAATTGGTCGACCTAGCCAGAGTAACCCGCGTTACCAAGGGCGGCAAAAGAATGAATTTCCGGGCTTGTATTGTCCTCGGTGACCGTGCCGGCCAAATTAGTTTTGGTGTTGCCAAGGGATCTGATACCACCATCGCTATCAACAAGGCTGTCGCTCAAGCCAAAAAAAGAATTCTCAAAGCTGATGTCAAAACAGGCACTATCCCCTATGCCCTCAAAGAAAAATTCAAAGCCGCCGAAGTGATGATCCGCCCAGGCAAAAAAGGCCGCGGTATTATCGCCGGTGGCGTAGTCCGCATTGTCTTGGAATTGGCTGGCTACCGCGACGTCGTCGCCAAAATAATTGGCTCACAAAATAAGGTCAACAATGTTAAGGCGGTCTATTACGCTCTGAAAAAAATAAATAAATAAATTTATGGCTCTTACCCTATCCAACCTAAAACCCCAAAAAGGCTCTAAGCGCAAAGCCAAAACAATTGGCCGTGGCGGCAAAAGGGGCACTTATTCTGGCCGCGGTATGAAAGGCCAAAAAGCTCGATCTGGCGGCAGTCGCGGTCTCAAAAGACTTGGCATGCGTCAGCTTTTGGAACGCACCCACAAATTAAGGGGGTTTAAATCTCTCAATGAGAAACCAGCCGTTGTTTCGCTTGGGACTATCAATAAAAACTACAAGGATAATGAACTGGTCAACCCTAAGAGTTTGGCTGCCAAAAAACTCATCGCTACTGTCAAACATGGGGCCAAAATCTTGTCTGATGGCTCAATAAATATTAAAATAAATGTAGATGGGTGCTCGCTCAGCCAAGCAGCTGAAACCAAAATCAAAGCTGCTGGCGGGACCATCTCGCCTCTCCCAACCAAAAAAACAGAAAAAAAGGAAAATTCAAAATAATTTTTATAGATTTTGTCTGATTTTTTATGAGATTCACCGAAAAATTAATCAGAGTTTTTAAAGACAGAGAGCTCAGGAAAAAAATAATTTTTGTCCTGTCTCTTTTGGTTGTCTTTAGAATCTCCGCTCATATCCCCCTGCCCGGTGTCGATGTCGTCGCCCTAAAAAACTTTTTTTCTGATAATGAAATTCTGGGCCTTCTGAATATTTTTTCTGGTGGCGGTCTTTCCAACTTTTCCATTGTAGCTTTGGGTATCGGACCCTATATCACGGCCTCTATTATTTTTCAGCTCTTGGCCATGATCGTGCCAAGACTCGAAGAAATAATGAAGGAAGGTGAATCTGGGCAAAAAAGAATCAACCAATACACGCGCATCCTGACTGTCCCCCTGGCTCTTCTTCAGGGCTATAGCACCATAAAACTTCTCCAGCAATCATCACGAAACATTATCACCGATTTCTCTACTACTGATTATCTGATTACTATTATCATTTTAACCGCCGGCACCATGTTTCTCATGTGGCTCGGCGAACTTATCTCTGAGAAAAAAATTGGCAATGGCATCTCCCTTATCATTTTTGCCGGTATCGTCTCCGGCATGCCCTCAGCTATCCAGAGGACCGTCGCCACTTTTCAAATCCAACAAATACTCAACATTGCTGTTTTCCTGGTAATCGCCGTAGCTACCGTTGCCGGCGTCGTCTATATCACTGAAGCTCAAAGAAATATCCCCATCTCTTATGCCAAACGTGTTCGCGGCACCAGGATGTATGGCGGCTTTGACAGCCATCTACCGCTAAAAGTCAATCAAGCTGGTATGATTCCTATTATCTTTGCCGTTTCCCTTATCATGATCCCGACTCTAGTCGCCCAGCTGGCTATGCGCGCCAACAGTGGCTTTATAATCACTATCGCTGAATTCGTCACCAAGCTTTTCCAGAACCAAATATTCTATGGCTCCCTTTATTTCCTTTTGGTTGTCGGTTTTACCTATTTTTATACGGCTGTCATTTTTCATCCCCAACAGATTGCTGACAACCTCCAAAAACAAGGTGGCTTTGTGCCTGGTATGCGCCCTGGCCGACAGACTGCCGAATATTTGGGTGGAGTTAGTAATCGCATCATGCTCGCCGGCTCTCTGTCACTTGGCTTGATTGCTGTCCTGCCTTTGATCGTCGGCCCCCTGACTGGTGTCAGCAGTATGGTCGTTTCCGGCGCTTCACTTTTGATCGTGGTCTCGGTCGTTATTGAAACAGTCAAACAAATAGAATCACAGCTCGAGATGAGAAATTACGACGAATTCTAATTTATTTTGATTTTAAGTAATGCCTGTTTTTTAGCAGGCATTTTTTAAAACCAAAAAACAAACAGGGGTAAAAAGGGCAAAAGGGAGGCAACATGAAAGAAAGCAGTACACAAAAAAGCGCCATCTCTAGCATAAAATCGGGCCTAAAGCACAGACCAAAAGCAAATTTCTACCAGGTTGAGGACGGCGTCCAACTGTATTTAGCAAACGGCTCACAAGTGAGCGTGGCTGCCATTTGTCCGCGCAATCGAACCCTATTGGTGACGACTGAAGTAAAAAAAGTAGTACGCGTGCCAAGGGTGGGAATTAGTCCCATGTCTTGGCCGGCACTAGACGAATTCAATAGGGATAGCCACAAACCCATCATCAAGCTCAAAGATGGCACTCCGGCGACCGTCATCGCCGCATCACCAGGCAAAACAAGGATATGCGTGAAATATACGAAGACGGTCACGAGAATTATAAAAAAAGGTGACGTCCATCCGTCATTTTATGAGAAGGTGGATCGCCTTATGAAGTTCAAATAAGCAAAAACCCCCGTGGGTACCACGAAGCCGCTCCGAAATACAACTCGGATCGGCTCTTTTTATATTTAAAAAAATAAACCAACAAAAAACAGGACCTCTCTATGCCCCGTATTTCTTTTTGGAAAATTCCTAAACCTGAAACCCCTTGCTCTTTATTGGTAAAGTGAAATAAAAAGTCGTCCCCTCGCCCTCCTTGGATACAAACCACATCGCCCCTTTGTGAGATTTGACTATTGCTCTGGCGATAAATAACCCGAGCCCCGTACCGCTAGTCTGTAATTTCATTATATTCTCCGCCCGAAAAAATTTCTTGAATATCTTCTTTTTGTCTTTATCAGGTATGCCCACGCCATTATCAGAAATACTAAAAAGTACATCACCATCCTGCCGCGATATCTCTACGGATATCACCCCGCCATTTTCAACATTGATATATTTTACAGCATTGGTCAAAAGATTCTCTATCACCATGCTGATCCTTTTTGGGTCAACAAAAAGAAGTGGCACCTCGCTCTCATTCCTCAGGCTAACCTTAATATTTTTCTTGTCAGCCAAAGGCTGATTTTCTCTTATAATATTG
>JAAZOM010000015.1 GCA_012797775.1 Candidatus Kuenenbacteria bacterium
AGTATCTCGTGGACAATCCGTATGCGGCGCCTAATGCAATTGATGCCAAGGACACGACCAACCAGCCCACAGAGCTCACGACATGGGAGGCCTGGTGGACCACGAACAAACTTCTCCTCGGCCTTGCGGCTCTGGCCTTAGTTTGCGCCATTATTTATGGTGCGTTCCGCCTTACCCGCAAGCCCTTCATCAACCAGCCACCGGACTTCTGGTCGGCGACCGAAGAAGAAGTCAGCGCGGCCGCCCATGAGGCATTGCTACCGACAGCCGGGCAGGGGTTCCAGTTCATTGGTCCGGTTCAGAGGGGGATCTTGAACGGTGAACAAACCGGGTTCTACAGGGGTGGAGGCCGGCAAAAAGAGCACTTCCATAACGAACCTGGTTTCCGGGCCAGAATCCGTACATCAGCCGGGAAAGAATTCATGGTCCACTGCAAGTGGGCCTGTTTCAATCCCTGTTGGGGAATCGAGGGTGCCGAGTTCAAGGGCACCTTTACCCCCATTGGTGGCTCCACCCAATCCGTTCCGGAAATCAGCGATGACACCGCCGATAAAATCGGAAAAGCGATTGGGACTGGGAAGGAAGTTTTCGACGAGGAGATCCTCCCCGCCGAAGAGCCAATTTCTACCCCGGTGACCACTGATGAGCCCACCGCTGAAGCCGGTGCCGCTGCCGAGCCTGAAAAACCTGCCACCGCCGAATCGGCCAAGCAGGTCACGGAACCACTTGTCGTTAAAGGGGCCGCCGAGATCGAAATTACTTCAGGAAGAATCAAAGTGATTGGTGGGGAAATAAACCTCACCTTCGCGCAACTGAAAGAGCTCCGTCCCGCAGGCAAATCCGGGAAAGAAGAGTAGTAAAGGATCAGGTAGAAGCTAGTCAACGTATTAGCTATACTGCCGGTCTGTACAGAACCCCAAAGAGGATTTATTCTCTCTGGGGTTCTTTTATTTTACTTGATTTACTTAGCTCGCTTGATACTTACCACTTATCTTGCTTACATCGCTCCCAAAATGCTAAACTGAAACCATATGAAAACCACCGCCGTTGTCCCAGTTTACAATGAAAATCAAGAGCAATTAGCCCAAGTTTTAGCCGGTCTCAAAAATTATGTTGATGACATTGTTGTTGTTGACGACGGCTCGGTACCCAATTACTCATTACTCATTACTCATTGCACATTACTCAGGCATGAGCTGAATCGTGGTCAAGGTGCCGCCCTCCAGACTGGTACTGATTTTGCCGTCAAAAATGGCGCGGAAATTATTATTCATTTTGATTCCGACGGCCAGCACAATCCGGAAGATATTCCCGCGCTGATAAAACCCATAGAGGAGGGGAAAGTGGATTTTGTTTTCGGGTCACGGTATCTATTAGAAAATACCAATAAAGTCCCCTGGACAAAAAAACACTT
Source organism: Candidatus Kuenenbacteria bacterium (assembly GCA_012797775.1). Classification (NCBI taxonomy): domain Bacteria; phylum Candidatus Kueneniibacteriota; species Candidatus Kuenenbacteria bacterium. The sequence continues at coordinate 1,415 of JAAZOM010000015.1, forward strand.
TCTCCACCCACTAGCCCGCCTAGTAAATTACCTTTTTACCGGTCTCAAATTATCCGATGCACACAACGGCCTGCGCGCTTTCCGGGCTGACATCGCTAATAAAATCGAACTCACCCAAGATCGCATGGCTCACGCCACCGAGATTATGCGTCTCGTCAAACAAAACAAAATCCGCTACACTGAAGTAGCGGTTCGGATCGACTATCATCGCTATGGTCAGGGTTTGAAAGGGGGAATTAAGGTGATAAAAGAATTAGTAGCAGGGAGAATAATAAAAAATTAATTTCAAATAAATATGGCGGAATCAGAAAAGAATAGGATTTTAGAGATAGAACAGGGAGCTACAAAAAAAATACCAGATTATATAAAATCTGTGCTTTTGGGTATTAAACCCGTATCTTCTCTAGACGAGAAAGATGTTAGCTCCATAGATGCAATTTTAGGTAGTCATGAAGAAAGAAGTGAAATTATAATTATTGGCAATTATATTATTAATAAAAATTTAACAACCAGAGTCATAGCTGGCAATAAACACTTTTTTCCAGACTATAAAGAAGGTTGCGACTTGGGGGAATATATTGTTAGCTTAGATCTTAATAACACCGCCAGCTTGGAAGCTGACGAGAGCGTTATTTTGTTAAAAAATATGCAAGCAGGTCTTCTTTTTGGTATACCGCCAGAAGCCATAAAACAGCACTGTGATTTTTTACTCACCAAAAAGAAAACTGGCTATAATCCAAACTTTGACCAACTTTTAAGATTAATACCAAAAGAAGATGCTTTTGCCAGAAATCAAATGGAATTATTCATGAACCTATATAATAAAAGTGGCAATCGTGGCTTTCAATTAAAAATACAAGGTGGTGAGATGCTGTGGAATTTATTTAATAAGTATATGCCACCAAAAAACGATGAAGAAAAAAGTATTCTTCATAGATTTTTAAGCTCAGAATCATATAGTGTAGCCGGCATTACCTGGGTTCAATTTACTGACAACCAAGAATTGCAAATTTTTAGAGATAGATTAAAAAGACAATGGGAAAGCCTAAATAAATAATTTATTTTTTATGTTAATTCAAATCCTCGCCGTTCTCTTCTGTCTTTTCGCCCTCTGGCGTGTCGTCGCCAAATTCCGCCGGCAGGAATTAAAACCTACAGAATTTGCCATGTGGTTTATTTTTTGGTTGGCTGTCGGAGTGGCCTTTTTCACGCCCAGTTCTCTGACCTACCTTGCCAACCTACTTGGTATCGGCCGTGGCACTGATTTAGTTTTGTATGTTGCTGTAGTGGTTGTTTTCTATCTTATGTTTCGTATTTTTGTCCGCCTGGAAAAAATGGAGCACGAGATCACCAGGGTGGTCCGCGATAAAACACTAAATGATTCAAAAAAAGATTAAACTATGCCAAAAATTTTTATCATCATTGCCACCTGGAATTCGGAAAAATTTTTATCCGACCTTTTCTGGTCACTCAAAAACATGGACTACCCCAAAGAAAATTGGAATTTGGTGGTAGTGGACAACGGCTCCAAAGACAAAACCCTAGAAATTTTAAATGATTGGCAGAAAAAAATGTTTAATTTTCCGACCATTATTCGCAATGAAAAAAATCTTGGCTTTGCCCCCGGTTATAATCAGGGCATTAATTATGCTCTCAAGCACAACCCCGATTATATTGTTCTATTAAACGATGACACCATTGTCGAGCCCGACTGGTTGCATATTATTATCCAAAAAATGGAAAATAAACCAGAGATCGGCTTGGCCCAGCCGCTCATCACTCGTTATCCAGAGAAAAATCGGGTCAACAGCTTTGGCAATGCTTTTCACTTTCTCGGTTTTGGCTACTCTTTTGGTGACAACTGGCCCATTGGCCAGTTATTTCAAAAATATGGCCAAAGCGACTATGAACCAGCTTATTTGTCCTTTACTGCTGTGGTGGTCCGCCGCGCAGTCTTTGAGCAAATTGGCCTCTTGGATGAAAGATATTTTGCCTATCATGAAGACTCTGATTTTTGTTTTCGCGCTCGGCTCACCGACTGGCATCTTTTGGCCGTTAGCAACTCTATTGTCCATCATCATTACAAATTTCCTTCTAAAAAAAATAAAGAACGCTATTTCTGGCTGGAAAAAAATCGCCTCTATTTTACTCTCAAATTTTACAAATTACGCACGCTAGCTCTGGCCTTTCCAGCTTGGCTAGTTATGGAATTAGGGTTAATTATCTTTTCGCTGGTTCGTGGCTTTTTCTGGCAACGGCTCAAAGCTTATGGTTGGGTTATTTGGAATTTAGCCGGCATTATTAAATCTCGGCGTGCTATTCAAAAAAATAGAAAATTTACCGACTATCAGCTGTTTGATTTTATGACTGGGCGTATTGAATTTCAGGAAATCAAAAATCCGCTTTTGGATTATCTTGGCAATCCATTTTTGAATTTGTATTTTAAAATCATTAAAAAATTTGTATGAGCAAAAAAGGCAAGCTTATTGTTATTGAAGGTATTGATGGCTCTGGCAAGGCTACCCAAGCCAAAAAACTTGTTGAGCGCCTTCGGCAAGAAGGAGAGGACGTGGAAACTTTTTCTTTCCCGCGCCATGGCCAAAAATTTTTTGGTATTTTAGTTGACCAATATTTAAATAACGAATTCGGTGACGCGGCGGGATTAGATCCGCGTGTCGCCTCATTGTTTTTTGCCTGTGATCGCTTCGAAGCTAAGGAAATGCTGAGCAAGTGGCTGGAAGCTGGCAAAACGGTAGTACTAGATCGTTACGCCACTTCCAACATGGGACATCAACTTAGCAAAATCGAGGGCGATCAAGAGAAAGCCAATTTTCTCAATTGGTTGATAGAACTAGAATTTAAGACCTTTAAAATACCAGAACCAGACATGGTTATTTTTCTCGATGTTGATGTGGCCACAGTCACTCGATTGATAGAACAAAGAAGCAAAGACGGTAAAGAGTATATTAATGGCAAAAAAGATGGCCTAGAGAATAATCTGGGGCATTTAGAAAAATCGCGCGCTACTTATAAATACCTAACAGAAAAATTTTCCTATTGGCACATTATCAATTGTGTCGAAAATAACCAACTTCTTTCCATCGAAGAAATCCACCAAAAAATCTGGGCTCTTGTTAAAAAATAAGAATTATTGTAAATTAATTAGTCCAAACAAAAAAGGAATAAAAACAAAAAGCGGGAGAGAAAAAATGGGAACAATTGTTCGTATTTCAAACCCCAAGGCCATCGCCCGCATTACTCGGATAAATGTATTCCGATGTGGACACGGCTACCCCAGAGCTATGAATATGCGAGTTGATGAACTTGAACAAAACATTAGGCGTGGTTGGCAAAAGAGAGACAAAAATATTTATGCTGTTTATTTGCCCAACCTTTGCCTGGCGTGTTTAAGAGTGCTTTTCAAAAGAGGAGGGACAAAAAATGAATAACCCTCAACCCATATTGGTAAAATTAAGAGAGATATACGCCTGTGATCACGCTGTTTTAAAAGATGCGGAATTATTTAGTTGGGAAATAGCCAGCCGAGTTAGCCACGGTTGGAGAAGTGTTGGTGAGGGAGAATATATTTTCTATAACCGCCAAAAATGCCAAACATGCCTTGAGCAAGAATGAGGCAATTAGTAAACAGTGAATAAAGCCCGATCATCTTTTGACCGGGCTTTTATTTTTGTCGAAAATATGTTAAAATAAATTTACAATTTTCTTTTATTTTATGGACAATAATCAATATTTGCCCACTATTGGGCTAGAAATACATGTTCAGCTCAAAACTAATTCCAAGATGTTTTGCTCTTGTGCCAATACTTCTTGGAAAATAGGCGTTGAGGAATTATTACCCAATAGTCATATTTGTCCTATCTGTACTGGCCAGCCAGGCACGCTGCCGTCTATCAATATGGAGGCAATCAAGATGGTTATTAAAGCCGGATTGGCCCTCGAATGTATTATCGCCAAGCACTCCAAATTTGACCGCAAAAACTATTTTTATCCAGATTTACCCAAGGGTTATCAAATTTCCCAATATGATCAGCCACTTTGCACCAATGGCATTTTAATTTTCGGCCATAGTCGCATAGGCGTTGAACGCATACACCTCGAGGAAGACACCGGCCGCCTTATCCACGACCAAAGTGAGACGGATTCTCTGGTGGATCTCAATCGCGCCGGCATACCACTCATGGAATTAGTCACCAAACCCGATATCCACTCTGCTGGCGAAGCCAAAGAATTTTGTCAGGAGCTCCAAAAAATTCTCCGCCAGCTGGATATTTCTGATGCTGATATGGAAAAAAGCCAGATGCGCTGTGAGGTCAATATTTCACTTAGTAATACTCACAAGCTCGGTACCAAAGTAGAAGTAAAAAATCTCAATTCTTTCAAGGCGGTCGAGCGCTCTATCGAATATGAAATAATGCGTCAGACAAAATTACTATCCACTGGCGAGGGGGTCATCCAGGAAACGCGTGGCTGGAACGACAAAGAACAAACTACCTATAGCCAAAGGAATAAAGAGGAAGCCCACGACTACCGCTATTTCCCTGAGCCTGATTTACCACCCATAATCTTGACTGATGAAGACATTGAAAAGATAAAACAGGAATTACCAGAATTGCCCCAAGCCAAAGTTCAAAGATTTATTGATGAATATGATTTTACCCCTAGTGATGCCAAACTTTTGGTTCTCGATAAAAAACTGGCTGATTTTGCCGAACAATCCATGAGTGAACTCCATAGTTGGCTTTCTGATCTGGATGAAGTCGAGCTCGAAGATGCTGACCCCTGGGAAAAATATCGGGGCAAATTGAGCAAATTGGTAGCCAACTGGCTGATCAATAAATTACCGCCCGTCATGACCAGCAAAGGCAAAACCTTCGAAAATTCGCCCCTAACCCCCGAAAACTTTGCTGAATTTATCACCTTGATTTATAAAAATAAAATTAATTCTAATAATGCCCTGGAAATTTTGGATCAAATGGTAGAAAAGGGCGGCGATCCCACGGATATTTTAGAAGATAGGGGATTGCATCTTTTGGAAAATGTTTCCGACCTAGAGCCCATCATTGATAAAATTATAAAAAATAATCCTGCCCAAGTTGAGCAATTTAAAAAAGGCAAAACTGCCCTGATGCAATTTTTTCTTGGGCAAGTTATGAAAGAGTCTCAAGGCAAGGCCAATCCGAAAATGGCCGAAGACCTAATTACACAAAAATTAAGTTAAAAATTTTTATGAAAAAGAAAAAGATCATTGTCGCTGTTGTTGTAATCGCAGTAATTATTTTTGCTGTGTTGATTTTTGGTAGTAAAAAAACCACTGTTTCCTACACCACCGCCAAAGCAGAAATCGGGACAGTTATCCAGACAGTTGATGTCACCGGCTCTGTCGCCTCGGCTGAAGATATAAATTTAAATTTTAAAAATACGGGTAAAATCACAACTATCAAGGTGAAAGTAGGAGATAAAGTAAAAACAGGAGACCTCTTGGCCACTCTTGATACAGCCGCTTTGGCTAGCCGGGTCGCTGATGCCAATAGCGCCCTGATTGAAGCCCAGGCCAATTTGGAAAAAATAATTTCCGGGGCCACCCCAGAGGATATTCGCATTTCAGAAATAAATGTTGACCAAAAAAAACAAGACCTAGCCAGTGCTGAAAATAATCTAACCAATCTAGAATTGAACCGCGAAACAGAGCTAAAAAATTTAAAAAATACCGCCATTGCCTCTATTAATAATCAAATAATAGTCGCTGAGCACGCCATACAAACCGCCAAGGACACTCTCAAAGATGATGATGCCGAAGATACCCTCGGGATTCTAAACCGCTCTAGTATTACCACTGCTGCTAATAGTGAAATTGCTGCAACCAGTGCGGTGAATTATGCCAAAACAAGGAGCGATACCCTTGGCTCTGACTCACCCGATGAAACTGTTTTGTCGGTTATTAATGATACCAAAAAAGCCCTGGACGGTGTAAGGCAATATCTTTCTGATGCTTTTTCTGTTTTGGCCGCTACTATTACCAGTAGTGATTTAACGCAAACAGAGTTAGATGCCCTTATCGGAAATATCCAAACAGAACAGTCTAATATTTCCACCGCCAAAACTACCCTGCAAACAGCTGAAGCCAACTGGACCAACAAGATAGTTTATTATACCGATCAGCTAGCCAAATTAAAAAATTTAGTTGTTTCTGCCAAAGACTCTTTGGCTTTGGCCGAAGCCCAGCTGGCCCTGAAAAAAGCCAAGCCCCAAAGCTATGATATAAAATCAGCAGAGGCCGGCGTAGCCAAAGCTCGGGCCAGTTTGGCTCTAGCAGAAGCCAACCTCAGCGATGTTATTATCAAGGCGCCGGTTGATGGTGTTATCACAGAGGTGAATAATAAAATAGGCGAACAAAACTCACTCACCACCCCGGTTATAAAAATGATTGGTGACTCAAAACTGGAAATAGAAGCCAATATCCCCGAATCAGATATTGCCAAAGTCAAGGCCGAGCAAAAAGCTGAGATCACCCTTGATTCTTTTGGCGAAGAACAAATATTTCCTGGCGTTGTCACCTTTGTCAATCCAGCCGAAAAAATAATTCAGGATGTTGTTTACTATGAAGTTAAAGTTCAATTCAACGAAAACATAGACAGCATTAAACCCGGCATGACCGCCAATGTTATTATGGAGACCGATAAGGTTGAAAATGTTCTTCGTGTACCACTCAGGGCTGTCAAACAAAAAAATGGCGTCAAAATAGTAGAAGTTCTGGTCAATGGCCTGCCTCAAGAAAAAACCGTGACCACCGGCCTCAGGGGTGATGAATATATGGAAATACTCTCTGGCATCAATGAGGGTGAAGATGTTATTACCTTTACTAAAACCAAATAGCTATGGCAGCCACCAAAGAACTTATAAACCTCAAAGATATCTGTAAGGATTTTATCACCGACGAGGTAGAAACCAAGGTCTTACACCACCTCAATTGTGTCATAAACAGGGGTGAATTTGTTGCTATCATGGGCCCTTCTGGCTCTGGCAAGTCTACCCTCATGCACATCTTGAGCTTTTTGGACCGTCCAACTTGTGGTAAATATTTTTTTGAGGGCGAAGATACAAGTGAATTTGACGACGACAGGTTGGCAGCATTGCGCAATAAAAAAATTGGTTTCGTTTTCCAATCTTTCAATCTTTTGCCTCGTACTACCGTCTTAGATAATGTTATTTTACCTTTAGAATATAATGGTGCCAAGGATAAAAAATACGCCGCAGAAAATGCTTTAAAAAGTGTTGGGCTCGAGCATCGCCTAGAGCATTTCTCCAACCAGTTATCTGGTGGCGAAAAACAAAGAGTGGCCATCGCCAGAGCCCTGGTCAATGAACCAGAGGTTATCTTTGCCGATGAGCCCACTGGCAACCTTGATTCCAAATCTGGCCAGCAAGTCATGGAAATTTTGCGTCGCCTCAATGATGAAGGCAAAACTATTATCTTGGTCACTCATGAACAATATACTGCAGCCGTAGCCAAGCGCATTCTCAAAATGTATGACGGCGAAGTTGTCTTGGATGAATTGGTAAAAAATAGAGTTGATGTTAAAAGCGGCCTAATTAAGTAAACTGCCGCCCCCAAAAACGGCGGTTTTATTTTTATGACCTTTTTACGCATAGTAGAATTATCCTTTAGAAATTTTAGATCAAACAAAAAAAGATCTTTTTTAACCGTACTCGGTATTGTTATTGGTGTCGCCGCTGTTATTATTATTATGTCTGTCGGTGCCGGAGCCCAAAGTCTGATTTTTAATCAAATAAATTCTCAGGGTACCAGCCTCATTGGTATTTTGCCTGGCTATAGCGATGAAAATGGCCCGCCAGCTTCAGCCATGGGCATAGTTGTTACCAGCTTGAAAGAGAGTGATGGCGAGGCCCTCAAACAGATAAAAGAAATAACCGCCGTTTCTAGTTATGTCAGGGGTATTGATACTGCCCAATGGCAAAATCAAAAAATAGATGCTACTTTTGTCGGAGTCAATGCCGACTACCCGCTGGTCGAAGAGGTCAAAATGGCCTCTGGTGATTTTTTCGACGAGGCCGATGATAAGGCCATGGCAAGGGTGGCGGTTTTGGGCTATGGCGCGGCCGAAGATTTATTTGGGGGCGAAGATCCGCTTGGCCAGGAAATAAAAATCAAAGGTGTCAATCTGAAAATCATCGGCGTCGTAGCCAAAAGGGGAGTAGTTGCTTTTCAAAACCAAGACGAGCTCATATTTTTGCCGCTTTCTGTGGCTCAAAAATTATTATTAGGTATCAATCATGTCAGCATGATCAGAGCCAAAGTCGTCAATGACTCCGAGGTACAAAATGCTCTGGAGCAGACCCGTCAAATACTCATGGAGCGCCATGATATCAATAAACCTGAAGAAGCTGATTTTTCCGCCAGAGCCGCCGCCCAGGCACTCGATGCACTAAAGCAAGTTACTGATGCACTAAAATTTTTCCTAGCCGGCATTGCCGCCATCTCTCTTTTTGTTGGCGGTATTGGCATAATGAATATCATGCTTGTCGCTGTCAATGAAAGAATGAAAGAAATCGGCCTGCGCAAGGCCGTCGGGGCTACGGAAAAAAATATCCAAAATCAATTTTTGGTTGAGGCAATGATGGTTACGTTACTCGGCGGGGTTATCGGTATAATTTTTGGTATTTCCTTTTCAGCCCTTATCGCTATTGTCGCCAAGTACCTTGACTATAAATGGGATTTTGTCGTTACCATTCCTTCTGTCTTAGTTGGCGTTTTTATCTCTTGCTTGGTTGGTGTAGTCTTCGGCTGGTATCCAGCTCGTCAAGCCTCGCGCCTAGAGCCAGTTGAAGCCTTGCGTCATGAATAATTTTATGCAATTTTTATCACCGCTCAAAATCGCTTACCGCGCCCTTCGCGCCCACAAAGTTCGTTCCGCCTTGACGGTGCTCGGTCTTTTGATTGGCGTTGCCTCGATTATTATTGTCATGAACATGGGCCAAGGTATAAAGGGTTTTGTTTTAAAGCAAGTGGAAATTTTTGGTTCTGATTTTATTCAAGTCGAAGTAAAAGTCCCCACTACTGGTAAAAATTCTTCCTCCAATGCCACCAATATGGCCCAGGGCATTACCATTACCACTTTAAAATTGGAAGACGCTGAAGCTGTGGGCAAACTACCAAACGTACGTGGTTTTTACGCCGGCCAGATGGGCCAAGCAATATTGTCCCGCCAAGATGCCACAAAAACTGCGATGCTTTGGGGCGTTTCCTCTAGTTTTTTTGAGCTAAGCAAATTAAAGGTGGCCACCGGCCGGCCATACACCAAAGAAGAAGATCTCTCAGAATCAAGGGTTGTTGTGCTCGGGGGCACCCTGAAAGAAAAAATATTTGGTGAAGACGAAGCGGTCGGTCAATTGGTCAAAGTTGGTAATAAAAATTTTCGGGTTATTGGTGTTATGGAAAAACAAGGCTCTGGTTCTTTCTATGATATGGACAGTATTGCCTATCTGCCCTTGCGCACTTTGCAAAAACAGATAATGGGTGTTGACTATATTATGTACTTTACCGTTTATATCAACGATAAAAATTTGGCTGCCGACACCGCCGCCAATATTGAATATACCTTACGCGAAAGACACAAAATCACCGACCCCAGAAAAGATGATTTTGGGGTCACTACTACCGATGAGGCAATGGGCATGATCAATACTATCACCGGTGGCATTACCCTTCTTTTGGCCGCCATCGCCGGCATCTCTCTTTTGGTTGGTGGCGTCGGGATTATGAATATTATGTATGTTTCTGTGCTGGAAAGAACTTATGAAATTGGCCTGCGCAAAAGTGTTGGTGCTACTAGTAAAAATATTCTCTGGCAATTTCTTTGGGAGGCTATATTTCTTACTTTTCTTGGCGGGTTGGTCGGAGTTTTAATTGGCTCTCTTTTTAGCTTTATCGCTTTTACCCTAGCCAAGAACTTTGGTTTTGATTGGGGTTTCAAATTTTCTTTTACTGGCTTATTTTTAGGTGTTGGTTTCTCTGTCATTACTGGTTTGATTTTTGGGGTTTATCCGGCCAAAAAAGCCGCCAATATGAATCCAGTTGAAGCCCTGCGTTATGAATAATTTTACTCTCAAGATAAAAAATATTATAATTAAAATATAATAACAACTCAAACCAAAATTATGAAAAAAATATTTCTGATCGTTGTTCTCTTAGCGGTCATATTTTTACCCTTAAAATATACTCACGCCTTCAGTCTAGTAGATGGCATTGACGCTTGTAAAGCCACTGGCAACTGTACCCTCTGTGATGTACTAAAGGTTGCCTTCAATTTTGCCAAATTTATCTTTATGTCTACTGCTGCCCTAGCCCTTCTTTTTGGCCTCTGGCAGGCCAGCGGTATGGTCATGAACTGGGGCAACGCCGAGGCAGTCAAGGTGGCAAAAGGCAAAATAATGAACACCCTACTTGCCATTTTAATAATTTTGGCATCCTATCTTCTTGTTGGTACGTTTATTAATTTATTTTCTGGCGGGACATTTAAAAGTAACTTCAACGGTGGTGAATGGTGGAAAGGACCAACCTGTGAAACAGAAAGACCGACTACCCCCACAACTGGTGGACAAAATAGCAACGGTGCTGGCTGTAAATCTAGCTGGGAAGATGGCACTGAAAGTGGGTGTCGTGGCAACTGTGCGGGAATTACAACCGGCGGAATAAAAGCAGATCAATGTCAGGACGCGTCACCGGCTCTCGTTGAACTGCTAAACTGTTTTAGATCTAAAATAGACGAAGAAAAAAACAAAGACCCAAATTTTTCTTTTAGTTTAATAATAACCTCTATCAGTGATGACGATGGTATAAAAAAATGTAGAACAGCATATGTGCCATGCCCTTCTGGCAGTAATGGTCAGGGGTGTTGCGACCACACACAAAATTCTTGCCATTATCAACTAGATGGATCTCATGCTGCGGATTTTAGAATAACAAATGAGTGGGGCTGGGAAACAGCTGGTTATAAAGATAAAATGAAAAAAGCCGCAGAAGCGTGCCGCGGCAATTTTCTGGACTATAAAGATGAGGGCAGTAGTATAGTGCACTTCCATATATCCACAGGATGTACTGGAAAATAAAAATTATTTTAAAATCCAAATACCCACACCTTATCTTCAATGTTTATGAAATTGTCCGTCAGCATTCCGGCTTCAGTCACTCTTTTTTTGGCATCTAGCCAATAGCTACTAACCACCAGATACACCTTCTTTGCGCCCGTGAGCTCACGGGCTTTTTCTATTTTTTCTCTTGTCACGCCATTATAAATAATATCCAAATAAATCTCATACAAAGGTGAAGATGTCGGTATGGGATAGTAAAATATTGGCTGATTGCTTTGATAATATTTCTTGAACCCGAATTCCCGTAAAGCCGCAGCTGATACCGACTGGTTAGCTAAAACTATGTAGTCTTGTCCGGAGCTATCTTCCTCAATCACTAGGACAGCTTTTCTGTCATGTTTAGATACGGCATAACTCCGGCCCTTTTCCATAGCATCGTTATGTGGGTAAGACAGGTATAAAGAAAAAACTAAAATCAAACTACCAAAAAATATTATTATCCAGTTGCCGAATTTTAGTCTCAAGGCGGCTCTCAAAATAAAATATAAGCCAATCAAGAATATCGGCAGGGCGGCCAAGCTTATTATTTGTAAAAATCTTTTAGCAAACTCCAGTTGCTCATAGTCGATCACTGCCTGAAAATTAATAAAACTAATTAAAATCAAATTTATTAGCAGTATTAAAAACAAAGTTAAGTATTTACTGGCTAATTCTTTATCTTTGTTTTTTAAGTAAATAAAACCGGTCACAAAAATAATTATAAACAGTAAAAAAACATTCAAGCCATAGAAATATAAAAGATGATAAACAGAATAGAATGGCAGGTAATTAAGAATTTTATCAGAAAGATACTGGCCGAAATCAAGCAAATTTTCTGATTTGAAACTTACACCCAATCCTCGGCTAGTTTTTTGCAATATTATAAAAAATAATGGCAGCAAGACAGAACAAATTATACCCCATAAAAATTTAAAAATACTTTTTATTTTTAGCCCTCTGATAGTCCAAAATGACAGCCAAATAAAAGCCGGTATGCCCGTTAGGGGATGAATAAAAAATATTGCCGCTAGTATCAGCCACTGGATAAAAAATATTTTTTGTTTATTAATTATCTCGGGTAAGCTAAAAAATATTAAAATTATAAATATCAAATTGGCCAGACTTTGTGGCACCGTATAAAAAAATAGGGGAGTGGCAGTAAATAGAGAAAAAACAGTTAGCCCCGACAAGATTTTTTGATTTTTTACCCAACTCTTAAAAAAACTAAAAATTACTGTTGGCAAAGACACTGCTGCCAAAACCGGTACTAAAAATTTATCAATAATTTCTATGGGCAAAAAAGATATTTTTGATAACCAGATAACCAAAGAATATTGACCAATGTAATACAGGGGTTTTGGGTCCAAATATCCCAATTTGAATAAGGCCGTCTCGGCCGCGCGATGCACAAAAGGATCAAAACCAAAACCAATTTTGTAAATAATTGTCGCCACCAAAAAAGTCAATAAAAAATGTAGACTAATCAAAAAAATATTGCTCTTATTTTTTTTCTCATCATCGTCGGAAAAAATAAAAATTACAGCCAATAGTGTCAATATCAATAAAAAATAAAAGACAAAAAATATTTTAGGCACGACTTCCCACGGTGTCCTTATTGCCTCCGCCGAACTATTAAGAAAAAGCAAAACCCCAGTCGCCGTATATAAAACCAAATAAATTAAAAATGAAATTATTCTTCCCCGGTCTATGGATATAAAATTTTTTCGACCGATCTGACTGGCCGGTTCTTCTTTGTTAATAAAAAAACCCATTATAGTAACAACACTTAATATCAAAAGTATGTTCAGGGTGTTCAAATTAAATATATAAAAAACAACTGAATTGGCTATAATTAAAAACGCCAATACCAGCCATAGGGCCTTGATCCAAGCAAAACCGTTTCCTTTTATCGCAAAGACAGCCCAGCCCAACCAAATAAGGCTCAAAATTAGGCCCAAAATAGGCGATTTAAGGGCCAAGATGTTCAAAATTAGGCCCAATAGCACCAATGGAGCCAAAAATTGGAAATAGGCCTTTTTTAAAAAAAGTAGTTGCATAATTTCTAATATAATCTTATCATAAATATAGCAAGGTTATAAATTCAATTTTTGGTACATTATCTCTATTTATTCGGTTGGCTTTCTTGATCTATTTAATTTAAATTTATGCGTGGTATCATCCTTTCCGGTGGATCTGGCACCAGACTCCGCCCGCTGACCAACGTGACCTCCAAACAACTTCTTCCGGTTTACAACAAGCCGATGATTTACTATCCCCTGAATACCCTGATCAAAGCTGGTATCCGGGAAATTATGATTATCGTGGCACCCGAGCATGCCGGAGATTATCTCAAACTTTTAGGCAGTGGCAGCCGCTTTGGCTGCAAATTAACCTACGAAGTTCAAGACAACCCCAACGGTTTGCCGGAAGCTTTCGTGATTGGTAAAAATTTTATTGATGAGGAAAACGTCGCTCTCATTCTTGGGGACAACCTTTTTGAGGATGACTTCACGAAAGATGTCAAAAAATTTAAAAGCGGTGCCAAGATTTTTGCCAAAAAAGTTCCCGATCCGGAAAGATCGGGCGTAGTCAAGTTCAATAAAAATAAAACAGCCCAACTAATCGTAGAAAAGCCCAAAAAATGGATCAGCGATTATGCTATTACTGGTTTTTATCTTTACGACCATCGGGTTGCAAAAATTGCTGCCGCTCTCAAGCCTAGCACTAGGGGGGAAACAGAAATAGTTGACTTGCACAATTGGTATTTGGAAAGAAGAGAACTGGCAGTCGGTATTATCAAGGGCATCTGGCACGATGCCGGCACGCTGGAAAGCTATTTTGAAGCTCAAATTTTGGCCAAAGAAAGATTACAAAAAAAATTGGTTATTTAATTATTGTATATCCAACTGGTAAAATCCCGGTGTTTGTGCCACTGAGCCGACAAAAAACAATTTGTCGCCTTTTTTGTTTATAAAAATTTCTTTTACTTCGTCAAACTGTCCCAATTCAACCGCCCACCTTTCTTTTTCCATGTTCTCCAATATTTTTATCTTACCAGACTCGGCATAAAAAATATGACTCTCCGGTGGGTACCATTCGCTGCTGTTGATATTACTACCAGCTCTAGTTAAAATTAAATACTTATTATCTTCGGCCATTGGCCTATATATCCACAATTCATAACTATCACCAAAAAGCATTTCTGTTTGGCTATTGCCCCATTTTGCATAGTGGCCACCTCTGACCAATTCTGTTTTTTTGTTAAGTACATCAACCACCAATAAATCAGAGTCTTTTTTAACTGTCAAAAAGCGTCCTCCTGTTCCCAAAAATTGGTATTCTCCCTTTTCCCAAAAAGCCACATTCTCTGGTTCTTTTTTATTTTCTATATCTAAAATTTTAAAACTGATACTACTCAAAAACTCGTTACTCAAAAAATAAATCTTACCATTGCCAGGCAAATAATCAATTGGCGTATAGGGGAGCAATAGTTCCTCTTTCCTTAAAAGCCAATTATATTTCCACAGTTGTTCATTATTTATATAATAAACATTCTCACTATCGCCATCGGCTATTTTAATGCTATTCAATTTTTTATTATTTAAAATTTCGCTCAAATTTGTCTCCACCGCTGAATTATTCAAACTTATTAAGCGTACATTATTTTGAGAAAAAACTGCTGCTCGGGCGCCATTGTCTATAAATTCCATTCTTTTAACACTTTCTGACATTGTCATTCTTTTTATTTCTATCTCTGAACCATCGTTTAGGTCTACCAAAGACAAGATTAATTCCTTCTTATCACCTTGCTTTAAAATCAAAACCTTTTCTCCATTCGGGCTAATAACTGATTGTAAAATTTCCCCCTTCAAAACCATTTTCGGTATTTCCTTTTCTCTGAATATCCTCACATATTGTATATTGTCGGTTTGGCCAGCACTTATTTGAACTTCTTTTTCCCATTTGCCCCAACCGCCTTTTTCAATCCTTAGCTTATACTTATTTGGCAATAAATCTTTTATCCTCAAGGGCGTTTTCTCTCCGACCAGCTTGTCGTTCAAATACACACTGACCACTTCTGGCTTGGTCTCCAGAAAAATCATCCCGGTTTTTTCCCAAGAGTTTCTGGTAAAATCATATTTATATCCGGAAACCCTTAGAACAATAATCCAGACAGCTATCAGAAAAACAACTATAAAAAAAGAGTAAATAATTCTTCTGTGTGTCAAGGTCATATATAATTTTTATAAAAATAAGTAAATTTGCCTAACATTATAAAGTTTGTTAATCTTACTATATAAAATAACACAAATCTTTATTAATTTCAACCAACTTTATGGCTAAATTTATTATTACCGGTGGCAAAAAATTATCCGGCTCTGTCACCGTCAACGGCGCCAAAAACTCTGCCGTTTCTCTAATTGTTGCTTCACTTATCAATCGAGGAGTCACTCGGCTCAAAAATATCCCAGGCATTGAAGAAGTTAATCGCCTAGTTGAGGTCCTAATCAGTTTTGGGGTACCAATCAAAAAGGAGGGTACAGATTTAATTATCGGCCCTACTGATAAAATTAACCTCAAAAATATCAATGTCGAAGCAGCCAAAAAAACCAGAAGTATTATCTTGGCGCTTGGCGCCCTGGCTGGACGATTTAGTAGCTATGAAATACCCCAGGCCGGTGGATGCAAGCTTGGTAGCCGCACTGTCAAACCCCATCTTTATGCCTTGGAAAAATTAGGACTAAATATCAAAACAGAAAAAGATAAATATGTTGTTAATATTAAAAAATTAAAACCAACGGAAATAGTTTTGTATGAATCCGGCGATACAGTCACAGAAAATATTCTCATGGCTGCGGCCCAGACAGTGGGGGAGACTACTATCAAATTTTGTACTTCCAACTATATGGTCCAAGACACCTGCTATTTTTTGCAAAGATTGGGCGTCAAAATTACTGGTATTGGCACGAGCACCCTTAGGGTTATTGGCCTAGACAGTATTAATAAAAATATTGAATACGAAATCAGCGAAGACCCGATTGAAGCCATGTTTTTTCTATCTATTGCCACCACCACCAATTCTGCCATTACTATCAAGCGCTGCCCTATTGATTTTTTAGAATTAGAATTATTAAAATTAGAAAAAATGGGCTATCAGTTTTCCCTTTCCAAAAAATATCTTGGGCGCAATGGTTTTACCAATTTGGTCGATATTACCACCAAATCGTCTCAATTAAAAGCGCTTGAGGAAAAGATTCACGCCCTGCCTTTCCCCGGCATCAATCAAGACAACCTACCATTTTTTGTGCCGATTTGCACACAGGCAAAAGGGGAGAGCCTTATCCACGACTGGACCTATGAAAATCGGGCTATCTACTATCCAGAGCTCAATCGTCTCGGCGCGAATATTACCCTCATGGATCCACACCGTGTGGAAATTGACGGTCCGACCAAATTGGCAGGGGCCGAGGTCGTCTGCCCGCCTGCCCTCCGCCCAGCCGCCATTATCCTTGTCGCTATGCTCGCGGCCAAAGGCACCTCCACTCTTTATAATGTCTACCCCATCCACCGCGGTTATGAAAAACTGGAAGAAAGATTGTCCGCCCTAGGAGCGAGTATTAAGTTGGTAGAGGAATAGACAATATAGATAATTTAAATTTTATTTGTTATTTCTTATTGCTCATAAAAGTAAGACATGATAATTACACCACATTATCAAGCTAACAAAACTATATGGAATTATTCGAACCAAATGCTGACTCGCCAGAAACCATAGTTATTGAGCCACGGGAATCCCCGGAAAAATTTGCCGCTGAAAGCCTTTTGGCCGACTGCGAAGACATCGATATTAGTAAGCTCGTCCAACGGTTTAATGACCTAAAAGCAGGATATCATATTCTTATACCGATCGAGCACCTTTCCGTCGTTCCGAGTTATAGCGAGACAACATCTTACGGACCGCCAGAAGTTTATTATAATCAAACCCATAGAACATTTTGTGTCGCTGACGGAAATCACCGGATTAACGGAATAATAAGACAGCTTAAAAAAAATGATAAAACCTTGTCCGGCAGGGGCATCTGGTGCAAAAAAATAGAAAAAAACCATCAAAATAATTAGCCAATTTTTATATTTCATTATGAAAATTTCCGCGCAGCAAGCCAAAGAAAAAAAACTCAATAATTCCACTACTATCTGGGAATATGATCTACCTAGTAAAAATTTAAGTTTTTCCAGGGCTCACATCAATGGACGTTTCCCACAAAAAGGACTGGCTACGAATAGTGAGTGCGAGGAGATATATTATATTGTTGGCGGGTCAGGGACAGTCCACTCAAAGTTTGGCGATTTTGAAATTAATAAAGGTGATATTTATCATTTTATCAAAGGAGAAAAATACTGGACCGAGGGACGAGACTTGGCGGTTGTTTTGTTCAATTCTCCCAGATGGACCCCAGAGCAATTTAAAGAAATAATATAATGAAGAAAAAAGTACTTATTTTCGGCCTAGATGGTAATGTTTTGAATAATTATTCTCTCAAGGCCAGGTGTGCCGGCCAATCATTGTCCACCAACGCTGGACATTTTTTTAATATCAAAAAAAGCATTGGCTACTTTGCCCAGCTCTACCTAGAATCCAGTGGACAAAATTCTTTGGATCAGTTTCGTCTTGCTTATCAACAAATTGCCCGGCCAGAGCTTATTACTAATAAAATTTTAATTAAAACCGAAAAAGATTACCGTGCCAATTTATTTAAAATTGAAAATAAATTTAAAATTTTTATCGATGTAAAAAAATTTTTAGAAAAAAATAAAAACAAATATTACTTCACCATCACTACCGCTGTGCCAGTGGGGGACATCGCTCGCTTAGATAAAAAATTGCGTCTCTCGAAATACTTCACTTTGATTTGCGCCAGAGGCGGAGCTCTGTATCAAGGGAGGCTGATAAAAATTTCAAACTTCGATAAGGGCAAAAAACACTTTGATTATATTTTGAAAACATTTAAAGCGACCAAAAACAAAATAATCGCCGTCAGCTCCGCCCGAAAAGACATTACCAACGCCCTAGACCACGGTATTATTTCTGTTGCATTACCCAAAATTTTTAGTAGAAAAAGTTTATTACAACTGAAACCGACCATCATCCTTAAAGACTGCCGCAGCCTGACACGGTTTCTGGATGCCCCGATCCGGAAAATGATTAAGTAGGGGATAGCTCCAGAAATAATTTTCAATTACCAATTAGTTTAATTATCAAAGAATAAATTAATTAATAATTTAAAAAAATAATTAATTAAATAATTACTTGAAAATAATTAATTAAAAATTCTGAGATTAAATTTGTCAGCTAAATAGTAAGGGTGGTATAATAGAAGATGTAAGGGAAGCGGGCCAAAAGCCCCAATATATTTATAAACATAACGTCGCATAACATTGGTTAAACGACACATAACATATGCAAAAATCAAACAAACCTATAAACCAACATATTATTGATTTTCTAGAATATTGTGAGGTAGAAAAAGGTTTATCCAATAAATCACAAGAAAATTATAAAATGTTTTTAAATAAATTCTCCTCCTTTCTCCACTCCAAGGGCCTAGATATTTTAAAGCCCCACGAGCTCACTTCGGACCATATCTGGACCTACAAGCTCTTTCTAGCCCGCTCTCGTGGCTCCCGTGACGGCGAGACGCTCAAGAAGAGCACCCAGCACTACTACCTTATTGCTCTCCGCGGCCTGCTGAATTATTTTGCTGATCGCGATATCCAATCATTACCTTCAGAAAAAATAAAATTACCCAAAGATGCAGTCAAAGATCAAAAAATCAAATTTTTAAATATTGAACAAATTAAAAAATTATTAGAAACGCCAGACACCTCAACCCTCCAAGGTCTCCGCGACCGGGCTATCATGGAAGTACTTTTCTCTACCGGCCTAAGAGTTACTGAGCTAATGTCGCTTAACGTGAGCCAATTTAATCTCAAATTAACTGATATGGAATTGTCTGTTATTGGCAAAGGCAATAAAACACGCACTGTCTATATCTCTGAGCGCTCTTTTGAATGGATCAAAAAATATCTGAACCAAAGAAAAGACAATGACCCTGCCCTCTTTATCAATTTCCGCCCCACCAAAGATATCACCGAATCCCGACGCCTGACTGTCCGCTCAATAGAGCGCATTATAAAACACTATACCAAGCTCTCTGGTCTGCCGATTTTTACCTCGCCGCATACTCTCCGCCACTCCTATGCCACTGACCTGCTCTCCCAGGGCGTAGATCTGCGTGCTATTCAGGAAATGCTCGGCCACTCAAGCATCACTACTACCCAGGTCTATACTCATGTCACCAACAAGCGTCTCAAAGATATTCATAAAAAATATCATTCATTAGGCTGATCTCCCCTCTTCTGTCATCCCTGCCTCGCCGGCAGGCGGGCTGAGTCGCCACGCTACTGCGGGGCGATGAAGAATCTCTCGCGCCTCCTCGCAATGACATTTTACAGAAAAGAAAAAAGCCCCGGAATCTGTACAAGATTCGGGGCTCGTTTTTTTTGCCTATTTTTTTATTTTTTTCAAACTTTTCCCTGATCAGGCAACAGGGAGCGGCATGGGGCGTGGGGCGCGTTGCGAGCGGAGTTTATTTTTCGCGGAGGATAACCCGCAATCCGCCACCCTTAGGCTTGTCGGCGGACAGGGTTTTTGCCGTGGAATCTGCGCGCGCCGTTGCTAACTCGGGGTTACGGAGACGGTTGATTATCGGGGGCGCGCCGGGATAATTTTCCAGCCGTCACGATCCGGCAAAACCCGGGAGTCGAGCACTTTTATCGCGTACTCCCAGGCGTAGTCGTAAGGGCCACTAATTTCCGGCCGTGACTCCCCAATCGGCATGTGGTCATGCCCGAAGGTCGCAATACCCTCCTTGAACTCCCCGGGGTAGTTAAATATGTACCATGTAGAGTCCCCGTGGTACCGCGCCATCGGGTACACCGTGAGCGGGTGGTAGGGCGGGAGGGAATCAAAACGTATAACAACCAGTCCGTTTTCCGGGGTCAGTGAGATCCCGACATTAGGCGACCCGTCGCTTAGCATGATTTTATGCCAGGTGGTGTCGCCATACGCCATCTGGTCTGATTTTACGACATAGTCGTAAGAATCGACGGAGTAGTTTTTGTAATGCGTGCCGACTCTGTATGACCAGCCGCTTCTAAATGAGAATCGGCCTGGGTCGAGGCGGTGGACCAGATACGGATCTGGTCCTTTCGTGATCTCGTAGTGGATCTCTAAGACCACCACGAGTAGGAGCATAGCCGCGAACACGCTCACCGAAAAAATCTTTAGTGCTTTCATGGTAATTCCCTCTCAATTTGGGGTTTTATTGATTTATTTGGTTTTTAATGTGCATTTTTCTTCCTTATATCATAGCATAAATAAACAAAAAAGTCAATAGTGAATACCATCGACTTTTCATATATAGCTGATATTGGCCGAAATAAATATTACCACAAATAATAGCCACTGTCATTACCCGGCTTGACCGGGTAATCCAGACAAAAAAACAAAAAGAAAAGAATTTATTAGAACAATAAGGTGTTGTGGATCCCCGGGTCTCGTCGCAGTAGCTCCTCGCCCGGGGATGACAAGCGCAGTTAAGATTATTAAAAATATTGCCCAAGCAGTATATCTCTCCTCATCCTCTCTATATTCTCCCCTACTTGGCTGTAAAACTCCGGATAATGCTGACGGCTAATAATCCGCCGCCGATACAATTGTCTGAATGGCGGTTTTTGAATATGGGCAATCTCATGCGCCAATATTTTTAAAATTGAAGCAATAGATTTTTCCTTGCGAAATCTCGGCGTATAAATATCAATCGTAATTTCTTTTTTCTTGAGATTAATATACGCCAGTCGGTATGATTTCTTCAGATTTATTACTCCCCTGCCCTCGCTATCCACCACTCGCCGCATCGTTCGAAATTTATAGCCATCCAAATTAAAAATATCTCCGACACGGGAGAATATTTCGATGATTTGTTTTTCGAAATCAGTCATAAAATTACCTGGGTACTTTTCCCCTCCTCTTTGAGGAGGGGTGACTCGATTACTATCGGGTCGGGGTGGTGGGCTCAACACCCAGTACGGTGGTTATCTCCCACCCCTCTGACTCGTCCCGCTAAATACATGTGGGACTCACCACCTCCCCTCAGAGAGGTGAGGAAAAATACAAATATTTAAATTAATCATCCCGCTCTAATGCGGGATACCAAAATTTTTATTTTTGATTTTTGCCTTTTGCATTATTTATGGCAGATAGTCTTCCGGATTAACCGGTATGCCATTCAAGCGCACCTCAAAATGCAGATGCGGCCCAGTTGTCAGCCGGCCAGCCCCAGATGTGCCTGGAGCGCCCCCAGAAAGCCCTATAACCTCGCCCTGCGTCACAAACTGGTCTGTAGACACATAAATCGCGCTCACGTGCCCATAAACCGTAGAAAAGCCGTCATTGTGGACAATCATAATGTAAGAATAACCTTTTTTGCCACCATTTTGCACCCTAGCCACATAACCACTGGCTGCCGCTCGGACTGGCGTGCCCTGCCCTGCTTTTATATCAATTGCTGGATGTTCAAAAATATGTCTAAAAGGATAATCTGGGTCATGAAAAGTAGAGGTTACCACCCGGCTTGGCACTGGCCAAGTCAGAATAACATCACCCAATTCTTCCAAGCTAGTACCGCTCGAGGACAGCCTTTTCCTCATGGCTTTTTCTAGGGTGACTATGTCAGCGTTTATTTTACCCTGCTCTTCTTTCAGGTCCGCTATCAAAGACTGGTATCTTGCTTCTGAGCTTTTTGTCTGCTGTAAAATTGACTGCTTGGCATCGGTCTGATCTTCTAGATTAGCCTTTCTATTTTCTAGCTTTGCCTTGAGCTCGCTCAGAGCCAAATTTTTACCCTCCAAATCTGCTTTTTCACCCTCCAGATCAGCCTTGGCTTTTTTGAGGGCTATCAAAATGTCATTTATTTCTCCCTGTATTTTTTCCGTAGCTTGCAGCTGGTTGAAAAAATCGGAAATAGAATCATTCATCACAATTATCTCCAGATCACTATTCTGATCCATTTGGTAGAGCTCTCGCATAAATTTGGATATCTTGTCTTGTTTGTCCTGTATGTCTTTAGCCGTCCTGTCGAGATCCTCGCCAGTTTTTTTTATTTGTAGCTCTGTTTCTTGGATTTCCTCTTCATTCAGTTTTATTTCTGCCTCTTTTTTGTTTATTTG
>JAAZOM010000016.1 GCA_012797775.1 Candidatus Kuenenbacteria bacterium
AGCTCCCACCAATTATCTTTTTTTGGTAAATAGGCAATCCTTTTTTCGCTCACTCCTAAATCTCTCCAAACACTGGCCGCCTCTTCATCGCGCGGCGCGTTTTCATCGCCGGCAAAAACCGTAAATGCCAACCTCTGCTTATCCAGCCCGAGCTCTTTAGTCAAAAATTCATAACTCATTTTGATGGCCTCTTCTTTAAAATAATCGCCCAAAGACCAATGGCCAAGCATTTCAAAAAATGTATGGTGAGTAGTGTCCCCCACTTCATCAATATCGCCAGTACGAATACATTTTTGCGAGTTAACCAGCATGTCGCCAGCTGGATGTTTTTCACCCAAAAGAAACGGCACCAAAGGACTCATGCCGGCGGTAGTAAATAAAATACTTGTATCATTTTCTGGAACCAAAGACGCACTGGGCACCTCCACGTGCCCACGCTGCTTAAAAAAATCAATATATTTTTGACGCAATTCTTTAGAAGTAATCATATAAAAATCTTAACAGAAAAGTCTGGCCAAATCAAGCTAGCACGCAAAGATGATAAACACTTATTTTAATTATCAAAAAAACGCAGTTGCCTGCGTCCTTTACCCGGCTATAATAATTTTTTTCTTTTAAAAATATACATCACCAGCAAAATAAACAATAATAAAAATACAAACATCCCCAAAACCAAACTCGGTGAATTTGCCCATGGCAAATCTATATTCATCCCATAAATTCCCGACAAAAGTGTCAGTGGGAGCATGCCGACAGAAATCACTGTCAAAATTTTTATAACCTTATTGGTAGCATGATTCATGAGGGAATCATAAACTTCCAATAAGTCTTTCATGGCAGATTTCTGGTTTTCCAAAAAATTCAAAACTTTATCAATCTGGTCATCAATATCATCAAAATAATTATTAAGGTCCTCTGGCAAAAAGGAAACCTTGAGTTTTGTCAGGGCCGTCGCCACCTCATCTTGCGGGGCATATATTCTTTTCAGGCTCAAAATCTTTTTACGCAAATAAGCTATCTCTCTAGCAGTTTCCTTGTTTGAGTCTTCGTTGTAAACCTCGTCCTCCAGCTCCCTCGCCTTCCTTGCAATATAGCTATTAATAAACTTGGCATCTCGGTACAAAACATCCAAAACACGATATAACAAATAACCTGAATTTTCCCCAAAAAAAGATTGCCTATTCTTTGTATTATTCTGTAAACGATAATACAAATCTCTCATTGCCTTATATTTTCCTTTCTGCACGGTCACTAGATAGTCCGGCCCACAAAAAATGTCCATCTCCATCAAATCAATCCTGCCACTCGCCCTATTCAAAATAGGAAAACACAAAATTAAAAAAAAATAATTTTTATAAATATCGATCTTGGATTCACCTATCTCCGCAGCCACGTCTCCCAAATCCAAAGGATGAAACCGATAATTAGATTTCAAAAAATCAAGAGCATCTTTATTCACCTCGTCAATATGATGCCAAGTTATATTTTTATATTTTATTGTCTTAATCGCCATGGCTTATTATTTTTTATAACGCTTTTAGTATAACAGCTTACAACTATCAACACAACCCCAAAATAAAAAGGGCGACCAGCTTCTCTGCTAACCGCCCCAATCTTTATCTCCCCCAGTTTATCCCCCAGCCGTAAGCCAGCCTCTCCTCTCTGGCTCCGGCCCGTTTGTCTAGCGTTCGCACTCCGGCAAAAGCTGACAAGCAAAAATTTTTGTAAACCCTGGCCTCAACTTCTGGGCCGACAAAAACCTGTTCCACGGCCAGCTCGGTCTTCCGGCAGTAACCGTAACTGGCCACCACCACCGAGCTGAAATTCACGCCGGGCAACACCTCGAACCGACCAAAGCTGACCTGCAGCGCCGGCCCTTGGAAATAACCGACGGACAAACTGCCCCGCCGCCCAACTGGGAATAGGGTCAACATCGCCTTGAGCCGGTCATTGTCACGACACGGTTCAATGGTCCAGCGATAGGCCTTCTGAACCAGACCTATCTTATACTGGCCGGTCAGCCCCGGGCCAAAATTATCCCACCGCTGAATGACCAAATGCTGGACAACATCATCCAGCTCAACTAGCCAACCAAACCGACACAATGTCCTAGCCGCGCCAGCCTTTGCCCACGCTTCGGGGTAATAATTCCGCAAAAAGTATCCCAAAGTATGGAGACCAAAGCCGAGGTTCACATGATCACCGTAAACACAATGGCCATATCCCTCATACTGCTCGGGGTGCGCTTGAAGCTCATAGGCCGTAACCCCCCAGAGCGTCCAGGCTGTGACGCAAACCGGCTTAGAAAAAACAACCTGGTCATACCGGCCCCAAAAACCTAGACCAATCTCTTCATCCGCCGCCATACAAAATGTGACAGAAACTAAAAAAACTAAAAATACCAGATTCTTCATTCCATCCTACCTTTCTATTTTTTTAATTTTTATTTCTGTTTTAAAATTCCCCAAATATTATCACCAAATTACTATTTTGTCAAAACAAAAAACGCCCATCCATCATACCAATAAATAAAATACTTAGCACCTATCCTCTAATATCTGTCACTTATTTACCTTAACACTCCATAAAATAAGTGCTAAGTTTCAAAACATAATTCAAAAAATGCCCTCGACAAGCAAAAAGGGAAAGCATATGAAAAACAAGAAGAGGGAAAAAATCCCCTGGGAAAAGCCATTGTTGGTACCGCTGGAACAATCGACCGTCTGCGAAAGCTGTATCGGAGGTTCTAGTAATAGCGGGGGCATGTGCGCCTCTGGCGGGCAACCCAATCAACCGTGACCCCCAAATGGGTCTAAATCCCGGAGAGCTTCTCCTTACGCTCTCGGGGATTTTTTATTAATACTTAATTTACTTAACTAGCTTAATTTGCCTATCTCCCGTCTATTGCCTCGTTTACCAATCTGTCCGCCAATTTGTTTTTTTCTCTCATCACGTGATGAAAAGTTGTCTTCTTAAACTGCTGCCGCAAGTTATAAATTTTTACAAATAACTTTCCCAAATCTTCATTTTTGACCTTATACTCTCCATTCAATTGTTTCACCACCAATTCTGAATCCAGAAAAAAATCGATCTCTTCTGTTTCCATTTTCTTGGCTTCTTCCAATGCTAAAATCACGGCGCTGTATTCA
>JAAZOM010000017.1 GCA_012797775.1 Candidatus Kuenenbacteria bacterium
CTGCACGCGGCGTCGCTCCTTCAGCCTTGCGGCCATTGAGGAAGATTCTCGACTGCAGCCTCCCGTAGGAGTCTGGGCAGTGTCTCAGTCCCAGTGAGGCGGGTCAGACTTCCATCCCCGCTACTGATCATAGCCTTGGTGAGCTATTACCTCACCAACTAGCTAATCAGACATAGGCCCCTCCCCGAGCACCGGAGTTTTACTCAAAGAACTTTTGATCTTTGAGACCATCGGGAATTATCTCCTCTTTCGAGGAGTTATGCCCGTCTCGGGGGTAGGTTACCAATGTGTTACTCACCCGTTCGCCTTGTTACTCCGAAGAGCACAATCGACTTGCATGCCTTAGACACGCCGCCAGCGTTCATCCTGAGCTAGGATCAAACTCTTAGTAAAAATTGAGTTTAAATAGCTCTATATATTAAAGGAAGTTACGGAGTAAAAAATTACTCCAACTTCAATTTTCAGGTTAATAGACGTTATAACTATTAAATTGCTAAATTACAAAAATTTCTAAAAAATTTCTAAAACCTCACACTCCTAAATATATATTCCCCAAGGGGGGATTTGTTAAAGAAAAACAGTAATATTTTGCGCTCAAAATATCACTGTTTTTCCAACAAGCTTTTTAAATGTACTAATATTGTTTACATATATATTAATTTAAGCGGTTTCTTTTGGAAATGGGCCTCTAGACCTACTTAAGTTCACGTATCTATATGATACAGAGTTCAACAAATATTGTCAAGGGTTGCAATTAGGCCCATTTTTTCCACAGTCCGCCCGTTGGCAGATTGGCCAAAATAAAAACCACCCGGATTATTTATCAAGGTGGTTTATTTTCAGCTCCAAAGCGGAGGCTAGGAATATTGGCCGCTGTGAGGAGAGAGAAAAACAGCAGTCAATTATTCCCCCGCCTCCGCGCTGAAGCCGGTAGAAAAACAAAAATTTTGTGGCGGCTGGTTGGATTTGATTCCAGCCAACCGCCACTTTTGTTTCAGGCGTTTGCCGCAGGTTTTGGCCGGGCGAAAACTAGACACATCTCGGTGTTATTCGGATCACCTGGATAGTCGCCAGCCTCGTCGTAGTCGCGGACGATTTTGACCTCCACCTGGTCTAGCGGCAGACCAAACATATCAGCCGCTTCGTCATTGACCATATAGAGATCATCAGCGTCTTCGGCCCAGTAATTTGCCCCGCAAACTTGGCAGGTAAAAACATCCTTCCAATTTGTGGGTGGTGGTACCTCGGTCCCGCAAAAGCAAGCGCCTTTCGCGTATTCCTTTTTTGCCAAGCGCTTCACCTCCTTTCGGTTTGGCTTTTCGTAAATTTAAATTTTTAAAGAACAACTCTCTCCTTCACAAAAATTTTGTTTAGCTGATTTTCCAAGTATAAATATTCAAACAAAATCTTTGTGAAAGATGCCAATCTCTCCGGCTTCAATTCCATAGAATCAAAGCCAAGGAAATTGGGAGTAAAAGTGCTTTACTCCTTTCTTTTTTGTGCTAAGCACATTTTTATCTCGGCCACATTTTGGCCTTGATAGCGCCTGTACTTTTGGCGCTTTTGAGAAAGAACATATTTTCTTCCTTACCCGACAAATGACAACATTTAAATATCATTTGTCCTAGAGTGGTAGGAATGGCGCGGTTCTTGTCGCGCTTCAGGGCGGATCTGTCGGATCCGGAGAGCAGGTTTCCCCGTTTATTCTAGGGGCGCCTTACAACCTTTTTTCAATTGGAGGGTTATCCCTTGTCT
Organism: Candidatus Kuenenbacteria bacterium; assembly: GCA_012797775.1. Taxonomy (NCBI): domain Bacteria; phylum Candidatus Kueneniibacteriota; species Candidatus Kuenenbacteria bacterium. Next base: position 1,756 of record JAAZOM010000017.1, read on the forward strand.
CAAACCCTTTATCCAATCGCCTCGGCTTAGCCTATCCAGCTCATCCCTAGCTGGTTTGGCCCTCGCTTGATCCGAGGTTATCTTTAGGTCAGACCGTCTACAAATTGTCTGACTCAAGCAGGAATTCAAACGAGCCTGCTGTAAATAATCTCACCGCTCGTGGTACTCGTCAGCGACCAGACGCTTAAAACCCTGTGGGCTTGCGTCCAATGGGTTCTCCTCGCCACCACCGCGATCCCAGGCGGCGGCGATGACGTTGCCAGCTTCGTCCCAATCGAGGTTGAGGTGAAACACCTCTTCCTCACCATCCACCATTTCCACGGCATGGAAATGGTGAACTTCAAAACCTTTTTCCCCGAGCCATTGGATCAGCTCACGAAAGGTTTTTTTATTTGTGTTCGTCGCGTCAAACCTGTGACGCATGACGAACAGGTTGGGAATGGGGTCGCCGGGCTGCAGAAAAATTTCCCGCTCCCCACCGTCAATAATAATTTTGACGGCTTTTTTCTGCCTCAGGGCCTCCTCGATAAAAGGAAGAGTCTCCTCGGCAAAATTTAACCCCATCCAGCGGCCGGGAATGGAAAATCCTCCGCCGTGGACATATCTGTCGTCGCCAATCCGGTCACCGGAGGTATAATAATTAACCTCCACAACCGGTTGGTTGACCCAAATATTTTTTCCATCTGACATCATCTGGAAATTGGCGTCAACCGCCTCCTTCCACGTGATTGCCAGATTTTTTTTATTGGGACCAACTGCCAATGAATCGGCAGCCAAGGTTTGTCCCAACATGATCACCTTCTTACCGTTCACCACCGAGGGCTTCACGGGAAAACCCCGCCCTCCAAAAGAAAAAACATTACTGTCCAAAATCAACTCCTGAAGGTACATGTAACACACCTCCTTTGGTTGATTTGCAGACAGCCTACCCCACTTTTCGGCAAATTCAACGACTGCTTTTACACAGTCATTGAAATTGCCCTTAATCTTTCCCTTGACACCGTAGGGGCCGGCTATGTCAAAGTTTCCCTCCAGGGTTTCGTGGTTCAGCTTGACCGGAATCAATCTCCAGTCAGGCCAGAACCTGTCAAAATCTTCGGTTTTAGCAACCGAAAGATTTTGTTCAAAAACTATTCCGGGTTGAGTCGGCGTTTTGCCAAACGCCTCCTCATATTTTTCAATCCAGATCGGTCTTGGAAAAACCGAACTGGAAGTTTCAGGAATCTCGCAGACTATGTCTGCAAAATTCCTCAGAAAATCATCAGGCCATTCATATGACCCGTGATTATCATAATGAGCTGCATAGTAGCAGCCTTTTTTAAAGACCCCGTGGCCGGAGTTATCTCTCCAGCCCATGAAGGTCTTTCTTGCAAAAATTAAAAAACCATACATACTTCCTCCTTGCCTTTCGGCAAAAAGATTTTTCCGGAATCCGTCCGGTCCGGTCCGCCTTGGGCGGAGTTGTTAAAGAACGATTTTTATTTTCTTTCATCCGCCTACTGCTGTATTGCGCACCGGAGAGAGTTATGTACAAACAAAACAGTAGGCGAGTGAAAGAAAGGAAATCAGCAAAAAGCGCGGCGCTGATTTCCTTCCAGGTTTTACCACGGGCACCGGTCAGTGACAGTGCCGTCCACAACCGGTTCGCATCCCCAGATCAGGGCATGGTTCGCCCAGAAAACCGAGGACGCTGGTGTAGCATTCCGATCCCATGGCTCGGGTTCGGATAAGTTTCCCACGAAGGCGGTGATCAAAATATATCCGCCGAGATCCTCTGCCTTCTTGAGGATGACGACGACACTCGAGCACTCTTCCGGCTCGCGATTGACCACGAACCGAGAGAGTCCAAAGCGTTTGGTCCTCTGCGCATACACAATCTGGTCACCCGGCCCGGTGGCGACGCAGATTGAGTGACCGATGGGGTGGCCGAACTCGACCACCTCTTTGAGAAAGTCTCTCCCGCCGGAGCTGATTTTGTTCAGCGCCTCCGGCAAAATCGGAACGACTTCCTCGTGGAGGTGGGAGCTATGCCGGTCGTAGACCGGCTCGCCACTCCTCAATGTTCCGACCCAATCCATTTGGGCCTCCTTTCTGGGTTGCTTTTTTGTTTTGGTTATCTAAATTCCTCTCTAAAATCATCTAAAAATTTTTAAATAATTTTAGAGAACAGAGAACGTGAGAGTTGCGATTAACACGTTCTCTTTGAGTGTGGGGGGGCGGGTCCCTCATGTGACACCTCCTTTTTTCATGCTATCCGCCTAGATATCAGCCAATTATTTGGCTTGTATCTAGAGCTTCCGGGATCAGACCGGGGAAAGACAACAAGGTGGGTTTGATGTCCGCCTGCGCCGGAATGGGAAATTGCAGGGATAAGCAAGACCACGCTTCATGCTCATCGTTGACTTCTTTCCGCCAGTGCCAGACAGATATTGCGAAGTCAAAAGATATCTGTCTGGTGCACGGTGGGATGTGAATTGACCAAAATATTGAGCGCCGCTCCCAAACGGTCTTTTTTTATCTCAATATCTATGTGAACAGCGATTAGTAACTTCGATTCGTCCGTACCAGAACCGAATATAATCTACTGTCCTTGGCGTTTTATTAGCGCGCCACCGCCAGCCTTTTCGGAGCAACCCGTCTGCCCACATCCCGAAGGATATTTTTGTCGCCTCGGCAGCTAGCGCCACAAGCTTATGACCGCAAAAAAATACAGCAGAGCGGTACTTGTGGTTGCCATCAGTGGTTGGCCACAATGGGTTTTGTGACCAAGGCGGCGATCTTGTCATCACACACTCTCCTTTCTGGTTAGTTTTTGTTTTTATATTTATTTCTTAAAAACCATCAATTAATTCAAAATGAAATTAATAGCTTTTAAGATGAGACGAGCGAATAGTGTGCCTATCGCTCATCTCAAATAGTGCTAGAACTTTTCCACCCCGACTCCGCCCGTGCTTTGGGCGAATTTTACGAGTCCGGGATTGGCGACTTCCATCGCGAATCCGTGGACCCGAGTTCCGGGGATTTCCGACGACTTCAAGCCATTGATCGAGGTGTCCTCGTCGGTCAGGACAACGATTTCCGGGCGATACAACGCTGCTCCGGATTTAACCGCTTCCTCGATCATCTTGTGCGCTGACCGGACAGCCGCTGCAATATCCGTGCCGCCGCCAGAGAAATTTTTGCTCATGAATTTTTTTATGAGCTCACGAGCTTCTTCTGGCGTGGAGGCATGGTCTGCTTTAGTCAGGTCGGTGTCAAAGACACTCAACCAGACCTCGGCGTCACCGGAAATAACGGCTTTGAGGCGGTTCATCACCACCCCAGAGGCCTTCCAGTGTTTTTTGCCGTCCATCGATCCGGAGCCGTCGAGCAGGATAAAAATCGCCTGCTTCTTCTCATTACGAGTGACGCGCTCACGAACCGGCAGTTGCCCGGTAACGGCCTTGTACAAAAAGTATGACGGATTTTCTTGCCGCAGGGCCCAGGCCGTTTTGGGCACGCGTTGGAGCTCACCGAGGTGGCGGATGGGCCGCTGGTGGACCTCATCACCAGTGGGGTCAGGTTCAATATCTCTCCTTTTCCTGACCTGCATCTTGGTGAATTGGTCCAGCTTGCGGGAGATATCGAGCATCACCCGCTTGTCTGACCCGGCGACCAGATCCTCGGCAATTTTCAGGCTTTTCAGCCCTTGGTTGCCTTGACGCTGGCCGTCCTGCTCCGTCACCATTTCGTGGTTTTCTCCATTGGGGTCGAGCATATCCAGCTCTTCCTCACTCAAGGAGTCAACCATTTCCATGGTCTCTTGGAGCTCCTCCGCCACCCCTTCAGGGCGGTCGGTCTCGGAAAAAATCGGCAATGGCTCGCCACCTTCGCCGCCACCCTGCCCGCCTTGCTTCTTAGAAAGGAGCTTTAGCAGACTCATGGCTTGCTCCAGCGGAGAGCCACCCGGAAACTGATTGAGGTCAATCGCCTGCAAAAAATCGCAGACGTTTTGGTGATACCTCAGTTGCTCCCGGGTCCTGCCCTCAACCGCCTCAAAGCGATTTTTGGTCGCGATTTCTTTTTTCTTCCCCTGGCTGTCGCGACCTGTGTACTTCCAGTAGCCAGAGGAGTCAGCGGCTGGCAGACTTTCTTCCACCCTTTGCCGCACCACCTGCTGGTAGTGTGAAGGCGGATTGATTGTCCCGCCTGCCGCGAGGTTGCAGAGGTCGGCCACTAAATCACGCGAGAAGCCGCTCAAGCCGACCTTTTGAGCCGCTTCTTTCATCTCACTCCCAGAAGGAGGGATGTACGTCGCCGAGGGCGACGTGCGGAATGTGTAATGCATATCGCCCTCCTTTGGGGGGTTAAATTCTTGTCGCATTCAAGGCCGCAGTTTGGGCCTCGGTGATCTTTTGGGCCACCGATTCCCTCAACTGCTTCCGACGCTCGGACAGGCCATCGGTGATCTTCAAACCGGCTACCCTGTCCTGTAACCCGGTCAGCCGTTTTGCCATCTGCAGGAGCTTGATTGGCGACGAAGAAATCTCGTCCCACTCCTGCATCAGGCCACGCATTTCGGCCTCGGCCTCGGCCAGCCGTTTTTCAGCGGCGGCGCGCTCATAAGCGGCCTCGAGTTCCTGACGGATATTCTCCGCCAGTCCTTCAAGACCATCAATGAACTTCAGGTCGATCAGGTCTTCCTTCTCGACTTTCTGCCCACCGCGCAGAGCGGCCGCGGATTTCACGACCGACAAAGCATACACCGCCGACCGCGGGGAAATCGGCTGATCACCCTCGCCCGCCTTGGCCATTATCTCGGCCAGGACTCCCATGGAGCCGTTCAGGTCTGCCCCAGACAAAAACGGGGTGACCTTCGTGAACAGGGCCAAATAGTCCTGGGCCGAATAGGAATTCCACCGCACGTTTAACTGCAATGGAAACCTCTCAACCAAGGCTTTTGCCGCGGGGCCCAGATCCTCAATTTCTTGAGGATCTTTGTTCGTGATCGCGATGATCACCTTGGTCTTCATCGCGAACATTTGGGTCCCCTTGCGGAGCTTGCGTGCCGTGAGGGTATCTTTCAGCGCCAGCAGCACGCTTGCCGGCGCATCAAACATTTCCTCGAAAACCGCAAATGGTTTTGCGAGGAATGAATTCTCCGGATGGTACAAAAGTACCTTGTCACGATCCAAAGCGGCAAAGTCCAATCCACCCCACAGCGTGGCCTCGTCCATACCCTCACCAAATGACTGGACGAATATATCCAGTTCATTGGCAACGCATTCCAAAGCCGCTTGGACCATTTCACTTTTGCCATGTCCTCCTGGTCCCCAGAGGAGCACGTTTTTGCCCGACTCGATTGCTAGCGCGAGGATTCGGGCGATCTCCTCACACCGGATGAACCGCTTGGACAGAGCGGTCAAAATTTTTTCATACAAATTGGTGGCCATCACTGGCCTCCTTTCTTCTCTTTGAGCTTGAGCGCTTGGCCTCGGCTTCATTAGGGGCCGATCCAACCGTGCACTCCTCGCAGTCTTGTTGGCCGCGAATCACCCAGGAATCATCTGTGCCTATCCACAAATGCCCTGATTTTCCTTCCAAGCCGGATTAGGCGGCTGTTAATTAAATTCCTCTATTAAGGTTTCGAAGATGTTTTTCTCTCTCCTCGAAACCAGTTAGAGGAATTTATTTTATTTTTTCTCCTAATTGATATTTGATTTTCAAAGTACATTTCTCTCCTTATTTTTTTGATTTTCTTGGCGTAATACCAAGAATTTTGCCTGCCTTATAAACATGGTAATAAGTCAGGCAACTTTTCTTAGTGTTACATTTATATATTATTAATTTCTTTTAACCCCTTTTAGGGTTTAATTTTATTTTCTACAAACCGCTTGGTCATTCCACATTTATATAATCTGGAATAACCTTCGGCTTGATACCCACTTGCGTAGGTTTCAATTCGAAGGGCACTCTTAGTTCAGCTTTAGATGAGTTTAATCGCCGTTCCAGACGAGCGTTGGATTTCGGCAATCAAAGCTACTATTCTAAAACCTCCCAAGGAATTAATACTAGGGGCTACAATTCTCTCCTCAAGAGAGCACCCCATAACATTAATTCATATCAAGGTTCAGTCGCCTTTGCCGGCGGCCGGCAACCATTGATTGTTTTAATATATTGTAAAGATCTTTATTGCTCGTGATCTTTTTCTTCCTCTTTAACAAGGAAGGTGGTAAAGACGAGTTTGGCCTGTTAACTTGTGGATTAATAATTATATGATTTATATCCACCATAATTAGGCATCTCTCTCCTCTGTACCACTTTCCAAATAAAAAGGACCCTGTCCTAGTAGGTGAGGAGAGGGTCCTTTATTAATAAATAATAAATGTATTATTCCCAAGCCAGATTAAACTGGCTTTGAGACTCTCTCCTCTTAAGTTTTAAGGTTCTTTCCTTGCTTGACTTTTTTCTGCTTTTTCATCGTATCAAAGCATCATAACATATATTGCTATTATTGTCAATGATTAATGTCAGGAATTTTACCAAAATTACGACAAATCCGATTTTTGTTGATTAAAAATATAATAAAAATCGCCAAAATTGATTAAATTTTGACGAAAGCTATTGACAAAAAGGTTTTTAGGGAGTATAATTACCTTATAAACATAATCTAAGGGGGTGGAATTCTGCGGGCTGGCCAAGGGTCAAAAGTAACGGGTAACGGGTAATAAGTAAAGAGTGACAGGTTTTTAATAGTTTTTTACTTTATAAATATGGTTGGGAAAATAGAGAATTTTTATGACTTGGACACTTGGAAAGAGGCCCATCTGCTGGTTTTGAAAATTTACAAAATAACGGAGCAATTTCCCGCTCATGAAATATATGGAATTACTAGCCAAATCAGGAGGGCTTCAAGCTCAATAACTGCCAACGTCGCCGAGGGTTTTTCTAGGTATCATGATAAAGATAAAATCAAGTTTTATTACCAGGCTCGCGGATCTATTTCAGAAGTACAGAATTTCTTGATCTTATCTCGGGATCTTGGCTATATTAACACCGAAAAATGTGCCGAGCTTGGTTTAAAAGCTCACGATGTTAGAAAATTACTTAATGGTCTTATCCGGGCCACGAGTAACCAAACCTAGTCAACTTTAGTTGCTCATTGCTCATTACTTTTTACTCATTACCCATTACCTCTATGTTATCATCCGATCAACCCGTCCTAACCCAACTCGGTCTTTCTGATAAAGAAGCCGAGATTTACCAATTGATGCTCCGGCACGGCAAAATCCCGGCTAGTAAGATCCTGCCCGAGACCAGCCTCAAACGCACCACGGTTTATAGTATTTTAGAGGATCTGACCAAAAAGGGGATAGTAGAAAAAGACGAATCAGGGGCAATTATTGAATTTCGCGCTAAGCACCCCTATGCCCTCAAGGAATATCTAGAATCCCGGGTCAGTCAAATAAAAACCGCCGAGAGCAAGCTCGACGCTGTTTTGCCAGATTTTATTTCTTTCTACAACTCCGCCCAAAATCGTCCGGGGGTCAAATTTTATGAAGGAAGAAGTGGAGCAGAAAAAGTTCTTGCAGACTCGCTCACTTCTCGCACTGAGATTCTTTCTTATGTAGATATTGAATCGATTATAAAATATATTCCTGATATTAATAAGATTTATGCTGCCAAAAGAGAAAAATTAAGCATAAAAAAAAGAGGTATCCTGATCGATACCCCCGCTGCTAGAAAATATTTAGAGAATTATCACACCGCCGTGACTGAAAGCAAATTAATTTCCGCCGAGCCATTTCCCTTCCAGACCATTATGCAGATTTATGATAATAAAATTTCTTATTTGACCCTATCAGGGCAAGCCATGGTAGGCGTCATTATTTCCGATCAACATATTTACAACATGCATCGTTATCTCTTTGAACATCTTTGGAAATTAACCCCATAATTCTAGGCAGCCAATGGCTGCTCTTTCGAATGATCTTCTGCCGAATGGTATGTCAACGGTAAAGACACCTTTTCATAAACACAGTAAACAATTCCCGTTTCCTTGTCAGTTATATATTGGGTTAATATCAAGCCCTCGCCCAAAAGAGAAAAAGTTGGTTGCTCACCAGGCTTGAACGCTTGTATTTCTATATTATTATTGTGGCTTTGTCCACTAGCCAGCCTTGTTATTTCGGGTAGGCTGATTTTTTTTGATTCTAATTTATTATTTAACTCATCATCTCTAATAATTTTAAAACTAGGTACGCCTTCATAATCATAATAATTAATAGCCACAAAACCATTTTCTAAATATTTTTTGGTAATTGGAGCTTGTGGATCGCAATCGGCCTCGATTATACTTGCTGGTGCTTCTCTATCCAGCGCTTTTTTCAGCATTACTTCACCCAACTTAGCATTAGTATATTTTTGGTCTAGGTTGAAAGAGCCAAAATATTTTTTCTTGCGCCCATCCGTCAGTTGTCCTATTCCTTCAAAACTCAAAAAACCAACCACTTCATCTCGATATTTCAATATATCAAAACTCGCCTTACCACTCTCTGGGTTAGTTCTACGCTCAAAAGCCCCTATCAGTTTTTGTCTAAATCCGGGTGGGTATTTTTGATAATTTTCTTCATAAATTCTTTTCATTTCTGCCAAATCAACGTCAGTGATATCCTTTCCTGTCAGTTGGCAGTAATCAGCACTTCGGAGCTCCTCAAAGTCTATCTCACCCAATTCTTTATAGGCTGTTTTGACGCAAGCTGTGAAGAAAGCAGTTTCTTTTTTGATGGCATTTAATTTTTTTCTTATTTCTAAAAATATTTTTTTCTTTTCCCCTTCACTCAAGCCAGCCATATTTTCCGGCAGATTTTTTTGAGAGTCGATCAACGCTTGATTGGCTCTTTTTAATATTTCCGCATGTGGCTCAATGGTTTTGTCATCATTAAAAAATTCACGGCTTAATTCTTCATTGCTGCTTTTTATAAAAGAGGACAGTTCATTAAATTTCCCAAATACTCGCCGCCCAGTTTCTTGGTCTAATTTTTCCCCCAACTCTAAAATTACCTCTCCATTTTTTTCACCACTTTCCAGCGCCAAAAATGTTTTTATTCCTTCTTCTCCGTGCTTGGCCACGAATTCTCTCAATCTTTCTTTACTGCCTTCATCGGCCTCATTGAAATAAATTACAAACCAGCCCTGCTCCTTAAAAGACAGATTATTCAATTTGACTCCGGTCGCGGTAAATATCCTATCTTGAGCGATTTCGTAATAATGTTGTTTAAATTCTTCCAAATATTGCAGACGCTTTTCCCTTTGTTCTGGCGTTTCGTTTTCTTGGCCTACAAATAGTGTTTCATAAGCAAAATCAAGGACTTTAGCTTTTACTTTTTTTTCAGGAGAACTCAAATCGCCCAACTCAAAAAACTTAATCAGTTTTAATTCCTCGTCAAATAGCCCCATTTCCCCATCAGCGGTCAAACGTCCGACATGATAATTGGGGTTATTTAATTCACCTAGATCATATATTTTTTCCAAATACCTTACACCCTCTTCTGAGATACCGATCCGACCGAATTCTAGGCGATGAAGAACCGCTGAGGCATCTCGCCTAGTAAATTCATTTTCTGATTTTAGTAAATTTAATAATTTATTAATTGCTCTTTCTGGGGCAATGTTATTGATAATATCAGATACTTGCCGCAAAAAAAGACTAGCATTCTCATCATTTTTTATAAATTCAACTAGATTGTCTACCACCTTCTCATTATGTGTGTGTCCTAAAGAGTCGAGTAACCCTCTTTTTTCTTGCGAGCCAAAACTTATATCAATTATATCAGAGTCCGCAGTGACATTGATCTCTTCGGGATGGTCTATAAAATAATTTCTTTGATCTATATAATATTGTTGGTCATAGTATTGTTGGCCATCTTGCTTGGTGTTTTTTGCAGGAGCATCATCGTCGGCAGAAATAAGCAAGCGGTAATTTTCTTCATCCAGCTGGTCGCTCATTTTTTCTCGCTTCCTTTTTTCCTCGATATTCAATGGTTGCTGTGAACAAAATTTAATAGCCTTCTTGTCCCAATGAGCCAGTATATAGGAAACATATTCTTCTGCTCTTGGGTCGCCGGTCTTTAATATTGCCTCGGCAATTTCATTATAACAGGAGACAATGGGCTCAGCATCAATAAAGTCTATTGATCCGAAAGAAGTTAAAACCGCATCAGACACTTTATTATTGTCAAAGAGAGATAAAAGATATTCTGCCCCTTTTTCCATTGTTGCAATTTTTTCCAGACACTCACTAAAAAAAATTCTAGCGAAACCATCTAATTCAAAATTATCATCTTGGGGAAACTCGTGATCAATCAAAAATTCATTCAATTGCATATAAAAATCGGCAGAGAGAATGTTTTTCTCACCGATTTTTTCTAACCAGTCATAAGCCTTTTCCCATTGATTATTTTCCAATAAACTAGTTATCTCCAAAAACAGCCGGTTTTCTTGCTCCCCGCTTTCTATCTTGGTTTCTTCAGCGGTTGAGTCTCGATAATCTTCCGAACCAATATCAACCGATCTGTACTCAATTAATTTTTTTAGCCTTTCTTCTCGAGCTGGTCTATTTTTTTCCATCCTCTTTCTTATTGGTTCTAATGCCATCTGCATTTTTTCTCTACTTCTGCTATTCATATTATTTATATTAAATTTTTTTCCCCCATATACCATTATCTTATCCTTTCCCCTAAAAAATTTCAACTAAAACCCGCCTCTGATGTGAGGCGGGTCTGTATTATTGATTTTTAGGCCCTTTCTACATATTCGCCAGTCTGGGTGTTGACCCGGACCATGTCACCTTCATTCACAAATAGTGGTGCATTGATCACGGCTCCGGTCTCTAGAGTCACTGGCTTGCCCGAGCCCGAAACCGTATCACCCTTGATGCCCGGCGGCGCGGAAATAACTTTCAAAACCACCTTGGGTGGCAGCTCTACACCGATAATATTTTCCTCGTAAAAAATAAGATCTACCTCTTGTGATTCTTTCAAAAATTGCGCGGCATCGCCGACCATCTCTTTATCAATTTCGTATTGCTCATAATTTTTCTGTTCCATAAAAGCATAGCGGCCCTTTTCCTCATACAAGTAGTTGGCTTTGTGGCGGGTGACATCGGCCGGTTCAGCCGCTTCACCCTGTTTAAAACTATATTCTACCACTTTACCGGTTTTGATATTTTTCAACTTGGTCTGCATCACCGGCTTTCTTTGTTGCATACGCAAAAACTTGGCCTCCATCACCACGTAAGGGTCGCCATTGTATTTTATCAAAAGACCCTTTTTGATATCAGTAAGTTCAGACATAAGTAGACAATTTTTAATTTCTAATTTTTAAATAAATCTAAATTTTTAAATTTTAAACACTAGAACATTAAAAATTGTTTAAAAATTAAAAATTATAAAATTGAAAATTATTACCCTCACCTTATCATTTCCGCAAAAATTTTTCAAGGGTTTGTTATTTTTATTGCAGATCCATCGCCAATAGTTATAATATCTCCCAGCTCATCTGTCCGCCAGATATTGACGCTCGCTCTTTTCAGGCGATTGATAATTCTTAGAGACGGATGGCCATAATCATTGTCTGCTCCGACCGAGATGACGGCGTCAGTAGGGGAGACCAGCCGCAAAAACGCCTCACCGGTAGCGCTGCTCGAGCCATGGTGTGATACTTTGAGCATATCAGCTTTCAATTCCCAAGGCTTGTTAATTGCCAGCTGATTCTCCCCCGCACTGTCGAGGTCACCCGGCAAAAGCCAAGCATTAGCCCCATAAACCAATTTCAAAACCAAAGATGAATTATTCAATTCAGCCACTCTCTTCCCAGCCAAATTTTCCACTGGCCACAATACTTTAAATATTACACCCTCTTCAAAATTTATTTCCTCACTACAACCAGCCTCTTTTATTTCTGTACAAGCGAAAATATTTTTGACGGGTATATTTTTATCTTTAAGCAAATTTAAAAATTCCAAATAACCACTTGAAGTGTGTACCACGTCCGTGAACCAGACTTCTTTAACCGTATATCTTTTCAAAACCTCAATCAGCCCATCCAAATGATCACTATGCGGATGAGATAAAACCATAAGTTCAATCGTTCTGTCAGTCATTGGCAGATATTTTCCGAGTTTTGCGAGTACTGCCTGTCCTTCGCCGCCATCCAAAAGTATTTGCGCCCCACCCGGTGTTTCTATCAAAATGGCATCACCCTGATTCACGTCCAAAAAATTTACTCTTAATTCCTTCTGTGTTTGAGTCTCCACACCCTGCACCTGCTCGATATCACTATCATCAAAAAAATTCCAATGCCAACGACTGGCCACAAACAGCGCTGTTATAATTATAACAATAATAACTAGAGATTTTTTGGTGAACATAATAAAAGTTTAAAATTATTTCTCTCTTTTTGTCATCCTCGGGCGACCCCGCATTGAGTTCTGCGGGGGAGACCCGGGGATCCATTCCTTATAGCCATTCTTTTGCCAAATCCTCCCAATCAGGGTTATCTTTTTCTAGGAGTTCTATTTTCCATTTTCTATTCCAGCCTTTTATTTGTTTTTCTCTCCTAATAGCTTCAGCAATATTATCTGTTTCCTCAAAATAAACCAAGTGGCATACTTTATATTTACTAGTAAATCCTTTTATAAGATTATTTTTGTGTTCATATAGTCTTCTCATTAAATCATTGGTGACACCAATATAGAGAGTACCATTCTTGCCACTGGCTAGGATATAGACATAGTAAGTAATTTCTGACATAAATTATTTATTTTTTTCTGGATTCTCCAGTCAAGCTTGAGAATGACAGTAGAAGAGAGGAGAGAATTTATAATTGTTTAGTGTATTTTTTTATCCAAATAGTCCACCCCAACACCATATATATTATCACAACAAAAATAAAATCAAATTTTTTCACTCCGATACCCGCCCCGGGCAGCCGTGCCGCATATTCTGCTACAAGGAGTATCCAGCTGAGAATTATTCTCGCTACATAGCCAAGTAAAATTGCCAGAGGCATAAAAATTAGGCCGGCCAAAATCATAATAAATCCGAGGATGGTGATAAATGGCAAAAGCGGCACGATCACAATATTGACCAAAGGGGAGATTAATGACAGGGTGCCAAAATGATAAATCAAAATCGGCAAAACCAAAATCTGGGCGGCTAGGGTCATCTTGAGTGACGAGCGAATTTCTAAAAATTCCGGCACTTTCAGTTTAGTCAAAAATTTTTCCATTGGTTTATCAAAATAAATAATCCCGAGCACAGCCAAAAAAGACAATTGAAAACCTACATCACCTACAAGCGCTTGCGGATTAAGGAGTAAAATTATCACGGCCGAAATTAATAATGCCCGCGTGGCTCTGGCTAGCCGCCCGGTTTTTTCCGCCAAAAGTAAAATAAAACCCATAATGCCAGCGCGGACAGCCGATGCCTGCCACCCGATCATCAGTAAAAATAAAATCAAACCCATTACTGCCGCATAAAACGCCCGGCCGCGTCGGAGTCCCAGGGCAATAAATAAATTTATCATCAGCCCGGCGATGATGGTGATATTCATGCCGGATATTGCGATGATATGCGTCAGCCCCACAGCCTGAAAATTTTGCATGATATTTGCCGGTATGCCCTTGCGTAGTCCCAGAACCAGGCCGTTCAAAAGTTCCGAGTGTGGGAAAATCATGGCTCGATTCAAAATATTGCTGTAATGTTTTTTGGCGGACAAAATTGAGCGATAAATTTTTTGTCCTACCGTTAAGCGGCCATCAACCAAAGTTAAGTCCTCTGGCTGATAGCACAAACTATAAATTCCTTTGACACCGAGATATTTACCATAATCAAAATCTTCAATTTTTTCAGGCGTTTTCAGTTGGCATTCAAATTTCAGCCAATCACCATATTGATATGCCGGATAGTTCTCCGCGGATAAAAGTATTTTGCCGCGCAAAGATTCTTTGTTATTACCAACCAAATGCCCCACTGTCAATTTGGTGCCATTTTCCCGCTCGTCTGGCTCGGCCACAATTTGACCAGCCAAAGATATTTTTTGGTTATCATTATAAAAGGCCACATGGCCATCATTAATTATCGGCTGGGAAATCTGATAGCGCCATACTCCCAAAACAAAAAAAGCCGCTAGAAGAGCGACAATTTTTAGTTTTTTGTTTTGCCAAAAAGCAATTGACAAAACCACCAAAAAGAGTAATATCAAAAAGATATAAAAAGCATCAAAACCAAAAGAAAATAATTGTATAAACCCGAGGCCGCCAATAAACAATAAACAGGCCAAGGGTAAAAATTTTCCAATCATATCTCAGGAGGTATTATGAAAATCAGTAAAGCGCACGGCACCACCCAAGCCGAGGCTATCGCCCAAATTGACCGCTTCCTCGATGGGTTGATGTCGCAGGCTTTTCCCGGCGGCGTCACCATCAAAGATCCGACCAAGCTTTGGCAGGGGAATATCATGTCTTTTTCCTTCCGGGCCAGAAAGGGCCTTTTCGGCACGGTCATTGCTGGGGAGGTGACCGTCGATGATCAAAACGTCACCCTCAACTGTGAAGTACCAGCGCTGGTGACCTCTTTCGTCCCCGAAGAAAAAATCGCCGGGGTTATCAATCGGCAATTTGATCAACTTTTCACCTAAAGGAGGTGCAATGCCAAAATTTATCAAAGCTTTGATTTGGCTGTCAGCATTGGCGGCTGTTATCTCTCTGACCATTGCGCTAGATCTTGCATTCGGAGGGTTTCCGCCATCCGCCAAAGAACATTTGTGGACCAGTCTTGCTTGCAATATTATCTTTGTCCCAACCGTGGCATCACTTGTGCGGTGGATAAAGATAAAAAAATGAGCTGCCAAAGCTCTATTCCCAGGCTTTCTCTTTTTGAGGGGCCTGGTTTTTATTTAAATCATTTTATTTTTCTATTACCCAACTCCGCCTCAATCAATTCCTGCAGATCGCCATCCAGCACTTTCTCTACCTCCTGCGTCTCATAGTCGCTCCGATGGTCTTTGACCATTTTATAAGGGTGAATCACATACGACCGCGCTTGATTGCCCCAAGCCGCCTCATTAAACTCTCCGCGGATTTTCTGGCGTTCTTCTTCCAGTTCAGTTTGGTAGTATTGGTATAGTTTGGAGCGCAGGATCTTCATGGCTGTTTCCTTGTTTTGTAGTTGCGAGCGCTCATTTTGGCAAGTGACTGTGATACCAGTAGGTAGATGTTTGATTCTCACGGCCGAATCAGTCGTATTAACGCTTTGCCCGCCATGACCGGACGAGCGAAAAACATCCACGCGCAGATCTTCGCTTTTAATGGGCATTTCCTGATCACTCAATTCTTCAATTTCCGGCAAGACCTCAACCAAAGCAAAGGATGTGTGGCGCATCTTCTCCGCGTCAAAAGGTGAGATCCGGACCAAGCGGTGCACGCCGGCCTCAGCCTTGAGATAGCCATAGGCATATTCGCCCGCAAATTCTATAGTGGCTGATTTTATCCCGGCTTCTTGACCGCCAGATTTGTCTACAATAGCTGCTTTGAAACCTCGCTTTTCCGCGTAGCGCAAGTACATCCGCATAAGCATCTCTGCCCAATCCTGGGCGTCGGTGCCGCCCGCGCCAGCATGAATTGACACAATGGCATTATTTCTGTCATATTGGCCGTCCATTACTGTTATAAATTTTAATTTGGCAAACCGCTCTTTCAAGTTGGCTATTTGTTCGGACAAATCTTTGGCCATAGAATCATCGCCCTCTTTTTCTCCAGTCTCAGCCAAAACCATGACTTCCCCAGCCGTTTTTGCTATTTGTTCCCACTCTAATATTTCTTTTTCTAGACCAGCCGCTTCTTTGGCTGTCGCACTGGCCTTTCTATTGTCAGCCCAAAAATCAGGTGCACTCATCAGCGCCCTCAATTCTTCCAATTTTTGCTGTTTATTTTCCAACTGCGCCAAGGGCTTTGTTTTTTCTAATTCTGATAGTATGTTTCGCACCCCCTCTATTATTTCTTTCATAATTATTTCTGCTTAAATTGGTCAAGCAGCTCATTTATAGAGTTCACGTCCAGCCCATCAACATTCTGAGTATTGCCCAAGAGCTCCTGATAGGGGGCCAGATAGTTCTGTATTAATGGCGGCAAATAAATAGCCGCCAAAACCAAAGGCGCCACAATCAAAATCAAGTAAATAAAGCTAATCACCCGGCCAGCCAGTATATATTTCTTGGTTTTTTTGGTTTGTTCCCGGATCTCCATGAGGATCTCTTGATTTTCCAAGAGGATTTTTTTGATTTCCTCATTGTTTGTTGGAGTCTGATTGCCCAAAGATAGATTTTCCATATTTTTTGGTTAATTTATATATTTTTATTATATAACAACCCTTTCCATCTGGCTATTAAATAATAAAAATAATTTTTTGTACAGAGCTGGTGCTCACCTTGTTAATTTTTTGAAAAATTTTTTCAAAAAAGTGGATAACTATATCTTCTCATGTTAATAAAAATGGTTTATAATAAAAACTAAGAAAATCACAAGATTTTTTGAAAAAATATTTTCCGCCGTAGGTTGACAAAGCTATATATTGTGCTATAATTAATAATAGGAATACAATATATAGTTTTTTATTTTCTCTTCATCAATTAGCTCTTTTCTGGATTATTAGCCAATTTTCATTTTAAGAGACACTTTTTATTAGGTGTTTTTATTTGTCCCCAAGAATTGCTCCCCTTAGCTCTTTATCAGCCCAATAAAACTATGTTTTGTCCAGTTTGCAACCACAAAGATACTAGCGTTGTTGATTCCCGGCTCTCGGGTAGTGGTCTTTGTGTCCGCCGCCGCCGCCTGTGCGCCAAATGTGGCTTTCGCTTCTCTACCACCGAGGAAATGCAGATTCTAGAACTAACTGTGGTCAAGCGGGATGGCCGTCGCGAGGCCTATAGCCGCGAAAAATTAGAAAGAGGCATAAATCATTCTCTGGAAAAACGTTCTTATACCAAAGATGAATTTAATCTCCTTATAAATAAAATAGAAAGAGACATTCAAAAGAGGGCCCTGCGCAACGAAATCACCACCAAAGATATTGGAGAATTAGTTATGAAACACTTAGAGAGGTTTGACAAGGTCGCCTATATCCGATTTGCTTCTGTTTATCGCCAATTTACCGATGTGGCCAGTTTTCAGAAAGAACTCAAGCGTATCAAGGCCCCCAAAAAGTCCATTAAAAAATAATAACAGTTGATTTTTAACCCCATGCTAAACAAAAATCAAGTCAAACAGATCAAAAAAAGAGATGGTCGCATCATGGCCTTTGACAAAAAGAAAGTTGCCAGCGCTATTTTCAAAGCCCTGCGCTCTGTCGGTCAGGAAGATGAAAAATTGGCCGACAAACTGGCCAAAGAAGTCGCTAAAGTCCTGGATAAAGAGTACGATGGCAAGATCATCCCAACGGTTGAGCAAATTCAAGACATTGTTGAAAGAGTTCTTATCAAAGAAAACCTAGCCGAGGCCGCCAAGTCTTATATTCTTTACCGTGAACAACACGCCAAAATTAGAGACTTAAACAAATTTATTAACTCCGATGACTTGATTGACCAGTATTTAGACAAGCTTGATTGGCGCGTCAAGGAAAACAGCAACATGGCCTATTCCCTTCAAGGGCTGAATAATCATGTAGCCTCTACTGTCTCTGCTCATTATTGGCTCAACTCTATTTACTCCCCGGAAATCCGCCAGGCCCACATGGAAGCGGATTTGCATCTTCATGATCTCCAGCTTTTGGCGGCTTATTGCTGCGGCTGGGACCTGCGCGATCTTTTGATCCATGGTTTTACCGGTGTCGAGGGCAAGGTCCAGAGCAAGCCACCCAAACACTTCCGGAGCGCCCTTGGCATGATAGTCAATTTTCTCTATACACTACAGGGTGAGGCCAATGGTGCTCAAGCCTTTTCCAACTTCGATACCTATTTAGCTCCTTTTATCCGCTACGACAAACTTGATTACCATGCAGTCAAGCAGGCCATGCAGGAATTCATGTTCAACATGAACATTCCTACGCGCGTAGGCTTTCAGACGCCCTTTACCAATATTACCATGGATTTAAAACCCTCTGGTGCTTTGGCCGATGATTTTGTAATTATTGGCGGCGAGGTTACCACCGACAAATACAAAGATTTTCAGCCGGAGATGGATATGATTAATAAAGCTTTTGCTGAGGTCTGTCTCGAGGGGGACGCCAAGGGCCGGGTTTTTACTTTTCCTATCCCGACCTACAACATTACCAAAGATTTAGACTGGGAAAATCCAGTTTTGGAAAAAGTCTGGGAGATGACTGCCAAGTATGGTATTCCTTACTTTTCCAACTTTGTGAATTCTGACATGAGCCCCGACGATGCTCGCTCTATGTGTTGTCGCCTGCGTCTCGACAACCGCGAGCTCAAAAAAAGAGGCGGTGGTCTATTTGGTGCCAACCCCCTGACTGGCAGTATCGGCGTGGTCACCATCAATCTGCCCCGTATTGGTTATCTGGCCAAAACCAAAGAAGAATATTTCGCCCGTCTAGATCGCCTCATGGACATCGCCCGCGAATCACTGGAAACAAAAAGAGAAGTTATTGAAAAATTTACCAACATGGGTCTTTATCCTTATTCTCGTTTTTATCTCGGCAAAATCAAAGAACAGTTTGGTGAATATTGGAAAAACCATTTCAATACTATTGGCGTTTTGGGTATGAATGAGTCCCTCCTCAATTTTTTGGGCAAAAGCATTATTGATGAAGAGGGACACAATTTTGCGAAGGAGGTCATGGACCATATGCGCGAAAGATTAATGACCTTCCAGACAGAGACCGGCCATCTTTACAATCTAGAAGCCACTCCGGGTGAAGGCACCACTTATCGTTTTGCCAAAGCAGATAAAAAAAGATATGCTGACATCATCGTAGCCAACGAGAAATCCTTTGAAGAGAAACATTCCGCTCCCTATTATACCAATTCCACTCAACTGCCCGTCAGTTTTAGTAATGATATTTTTGAAGCCCTAGATCTTCAGGATGACTTGCAAACCAAATATACTGGTGGCACAGTTTTGCATGGTTTTATCGGCGAAAAGATGCCCTCAGTCAAAGCCACGAGAGACCTAGTCAAAAAGATTGCCGAAAATTATCATTTGCCGTATTATACTATTACACCGACATTCAGTGTCTGTCCTATCCATGGTTATATCGCCGGCGAACACCAATTTTGTCCCCGCTGTGATGAAGAAATTGGCTACACCGATACTGCTCCGGTCAATGAGGATATTTCTGCCGAACAGGCCAAACTTTTTGAAAATTAATTTTTGAAAATATTACAAATTAAAAACAAAAATATGGAAGCCAACACCACCCAAAGAACGCCATGCGAAATTTATTCCCGGGTAGTCGGTTATCTGCGCCCAGTCAAGCAATGGAATGAAGGCAAGCAATCAGAATTTGCCGATCGCCAGACCTTTGACAAGCAGGTTTGCGACCAGTGCGGAGAATAATTTTATTGGGGAAAAAAGAAAAATTCTTCTCTGCTTTTCGTTCGTCCTGGCAGGGAAGAATTTTTTAAATCAATAAGTTTTAGATTTTACCTTTTGCTTTTAATATTTTATGCTCATTGGCGGCCTACAAAAAACTTCTCTCCTTGATTATCCAGACAAGGTTGCAGCCATCATCTTCACTGCCGGCTGTAATTTTCGCTGTGGCTTTTGTTATAATTCTCATCTCGTCACCAAAATTGATAATAAAAAATTACTTCCAGAAAAAGAAATCTTTGATTTTTTATCTTCCAGAAAAAACAAACTAGACGCTGTAGTTATCACCGGCGGTGAGCCCACCCTGCACAATGATTTGCCAGAATTTATCAAAAAAATAAAAGAGCTGGGATTATTAATAAAGCTGGACACCAATGGCACCAACCCCAATATGCTCAAAAAACTTATTAATGAGAAGCTGGTTGATTATATTGCCATGGACATCAAAGCTCCTTTGCCAAAATACAACAAAGTTGTTAATGTAAAAGTATCGCCAGCCAGTATCAAAAAAAGCATCAAGTTGATCATGGAAAGTGGCCTGCCCTATGAGTTTCGCTCTACTATTTTGCCAGGACTCCATAGCGCAAACGATCTTATTGAGATGAGCCAGCTCATTTTCGGTGCCGAGAAATATTTTTTACAGAAATTTATTGCCGCCGACAGTTTAAATGATCAGGATTTTAGAAAATTTGAAAGCTTTACTGACAAACAAATGAAAGAGCTGGCGAAATTAATTTCCCTCAATGTTAAATTTTGCGAGTTCCGTAGCTAAAATAAAATTTAATAATTTTAATAACTAAGGAAAAACATATGGCCCACACAACCTATGCTTATAAAAATATGTCTGAATCAGAAAAATCTTTTTTGGAAAATTATTTGTCAAAAAAAACAGATCGATTGGAAACACTCATGAAAAGATTTAGCTCTGGCGACTGTCGGCTAGAAGTGCGTGCTGAAAAATTTGCCACCAAAGCAGCTTATAAGATAGAAATGATGCTTCACCTGCCGGGCCACACCCTTTTGGCCAAAGAAGATGACCATACCGTGATTGAGGCCACCGACTTTGCGCTGGACAAGCTCATCATCCAATTGCGCAAATTGGTCGATAAAAAAAATAATAAATAGTTATTTAATTTATTCAAAAAATATATGCCCACTATTACTGTTGATAAAAATAAATGTATTGGTTGTGGCTCTTGCGTCGCTATGTACCCGGAATTATTTAAACTCAATTCCGACGGCAAAAGTGAAGTTCTCTCCAGCGATTATGCCGCTCACCACTATAAAAAAGAAGAGATTGAGGCCATTTGTCCCTCCGGGGCTATTTCCATCAAGGAATAATAGGTTTTAACGGTTTTGATTTTTACATTTTGATTTTTTGCTATTTTTATGATTTATCTCGACCACGCCTCTACCACCCCACTAAACAAAGAAGTGGCCAAAGCCATGGCCGATTTTGGCGTTAAAAAATTTGGCAATCCCTCCTCTCTTTATAGATTGGGACGAGAGGCCGCCCAAGCCATTGGTGCCGCTCGCACCAGCATTGCCAAAATTCTTGATTGTGAACCCAGCGAAATTATCTTTACTTCTGGCGGCACGGAGTCAGACAATCTGGCTATTTTTGGAGTAGCCAACCAGTTCTTGGGTAATGCCAAAAACTATCACCTAATTACCACCAACATCGAACACTCAGCCGTACTCAATAGCTTTAAAGCTCTGGAGAAGAGAGGATTTAGTGTGACTTATCTACCAGTTGATAAATATGGTCTGGTCAACCAGAGAGATATTATGAAATCTCTCCGCCCCAACACCATCCTTGTCAGTGTCATGTACGCCAACAATGAAATTGGCACTATTGAGCCCATTGCCGAAATCGCCCACGTCATCAAAAATTACCGCCACATTCAACGGGTTGACACAGTCTCCAAAGAGCCTCGCTTCCCCATATTTCATACGGATGCTTGCCAGGCAGCCGGCTATTTAGATTTAAGCATAGAAAATTTGGGCGTTGATCTCATGACGCTAAATGGCTCCAAGATTTATGGCCCCAAACAGACGGGCATCTTGTATAAAAATAAAAATATCAAATTAGATCCTATATTATACGGCGGTGACCAAGAATATGGACTACGTCCGGGCACAGAAAATGTCCCTGGTATTATTGGCTTTGCCAAAGCGCTTGATTTGGCCCAAAAATCAAAAAAGAAAGAGGTTACCCGTCTTAATAAGTTGCGAGACTATTTTATAATGGAGGTTCTAAAAATCAAGAATACAGCTCTTAATGGCCACCCCACCCTGCGCTTGCCCAACAATGTCAATATTTCTTTTTTGGGAGTAGAGGGTGAGTCGGTTATGTTAAAATTAGACAGCCTGGGTATTTATATTTCTACTGGCTCAGCCTGCCACAGCCTGAGCCTTGAACCGTCTCATGTTATCACGGCTCTCGGCCACGAGGCCGAACATGCTCATGGTTCTATTCGTTTTACTTTTGGTTCTAGCACCACCAAAAAAGACCTTGATTATGTTTTAAGGGTTTTACCAAAAATTATCAAAGATCTGCGTGGTATGTCAGCAGTAAAATATTAATTTTATGAAGAACAAAACAACCTCAAAAAAAGATGTTTTAGGGCAAGATCAGAAATCCTCATGGCTTTATTCCAATGTCGTTAAGGAACACTTTTTCCGTCCAAAAAATGTCCAGCTCAAAGACCCCCACAAAGGAGAATTCAATGGCGTGGGCACAGTTGGTTCCCCGGCTTGTGGCGATGTCATGACTATTTGGATCAAAGTCAATCCCAAAACCGAGCGCATCAAAAAATGTACTTGGCGCACCTTTGGTTGTGCTTCGGCCATTGCTTCTACCTCTATGTTGTCCGTCATGGTGACTCGCCGTGGTGGCATGAAATTGGTTGAAGCTCAAAAGCTGACCCCCAAAGATATTCTTAAAGAGCTTGGCGGACTACCACCAAGAAAAATTCATTGTTCTGTTTTGGGTGATCAGGCGCTAAGAGCGGCGATACAGAATTATGAAGGAAATAAATTATAGTTTATCCCGAATCCCGCCTAGACGGTCATTGGCTATAATTAGCATAACATTAAATAGAAACGGGATCCTTCGCCCCGCAAACTCAATGCGGGGCTCAGGATAAATTTGATAAAAAATATGAAAGATATTAAATCACAAATTAATAAAATTCTCGACGAAGTCCGCCCCTCCCTCCAGATGCACGGCGGCGACGTCGAATTAGAGTCAGTCAAAGATTGTATCGTGGAATTAAAAATCAAGGGTGCTTGCCATGGTTGTGCTATGGCGGATATGACCTTTGGTGAGGGTATTGGTGAAATAATCAAACAAAAAATACCCGCCGTAAAAGAGGTTAGGTATAAATAAAGGGGTTATTTTAATTATTTACAACAGAATAAAACCGGCCACGAAAATAACCAAAAAGACAATTTGTATAGAATTGGAGACAAAATTTGAAACAAAAGATTTTTTATAAAAAAGTGTGTGGATCATTGTGTGTTTTTCTCTAAACCAAACCGCTAGGCGGTTTTTTGTTTTTATCAATATTCCAAAAACCCATATTAGGTCTGGCAACAATCCGCCGAGTATTCCAGTGATTACCGATGGTTTCGTTACGCCAAGCTGATTTTTGTCTAGAAGAGCAATTATTATCGCCAAAAGCAAAACATCTAGCAACCCAACCAACATAAACTTTTCTTTCTCTTGTCCCGCTTTCATCCATTTTTTCAATTCTACATTATCATGGGGGACCATATCCAGTATAAAATGTATAATAAAAGAAACAATGAAAGACCAAGCAGGATTGGTTATTTGTTTGCCGATGACCATGCCGGCTACACCGTGTACGACTAAATACATATTAAATATTTAATGAAGCAATCAAAATTATCAAAGTCACCGCCTGGATCACGGCTGTATATTTTAGTGGCAGATAGATCGGTTTGAAAAAAAGAGCGTGAATTTTTTCATGCCAGAATTTGAATTTTTCCAGGGCTCGGTTTTTGATTTTGAATAATTCGGTCAGCCCCCAGATATAATCTGGCAGAATTCCGCCCAAAAGCCCCGCAATCATCGGGTAGCTCAAATATATTCCCGAACCCTCCTGCATTATCAGGACTAGTATTATCAGGCTCCACAGATCAAGAATCGCCTCTAGCGCGACTTTTTTGACAAACTTATCCGTGCCATTGTTTTCCCAGTCTCTAGCTTCTTTACTATCATGTGGTATAGCATCCAGAATAAAATGAGAAAAAAAGCCCAAAATAAAAGCCAAGAGCGGACTACCCACCCTTGACCCAATCATTATACCTGCGGCTCCATGGACGATTTGGTACATAAAATAAAAACTCAAAACTCAGACAACAAAACTAAAGATAGGAAAATATTATCTGGGTTTTGTTAATTGAGTTTTGTGTTTTCAAAAATAGCGGGGGAGGGTCTCGAACCCTCGACCTCGGCGTTAGTTTTGATATGCCGGTGACATATCAAAACGCCGCGCTCTAACCGGCTGTTCAATAATATTCTGGTAGCGGGGGAGGGTCTCGAACCCTCGACCTCGGCGTTATGAGTGCCGCGCTCTAACCGGCTGAGCTACCCCGCCATATTTTTCTTAGGTTGTTTATAATATACAGAAAAAAAGTGTCCAAGTCAAGATTTTTTAATCAAAAACCAAATAAGCTTTTTGTCCATTTAAAATATTATTTTCATCCCAGTCATGAACCGCCTCGAATAAATTTGCTTCCGTATAGCGAAAACCCTCACCCTTTCTCGTACCCGGGTCATTGGTGATAAAGCCACTCTCATCATAACCTTTGATTACGAGCATATGATAAATCGGACCGCCATTTTTGAAGTTTGGGTTATCCAAAATTTTCCCTGCCGCCCCCACAATCACCGGCCTGCCCGCTCGCAATTCCTCTTTTATTTTTTCTATATTAATATCTGTTTCCACTCGGCCGTTACTTAGTCCATAGTATGATTTAGCCAGATTACTCAATTCAGTCAAAGTTATACTTAAACTAAAACCATTTTCCTCCTCATATTTTACGAGCGCTTGGATCTCCTCTTCACCTGTTTCTTTAGTGATTGTTTTTTTGCCATCCAAAAAATATTTGAGCATAATCAAACTCGCTTCTTCGCAAGCATCCTCATGCAAAGGGTCCCAATTGGCGAAAGGTGCCTGGCTCAAAAAGGGGACAGCAATTAAAGCCTTTTTGGCCAGTAATTCTTCCGCCGGCAAATCTTCGACCATTCCGCCATTCTCCTCTTCGGCTATTTCCGCCGCCGGTAGCACTTTTTCTGGTTCTATTTGCTCTACTGCCTTTATCGCCGGCTTCTCTACTAGAGCATTATTTATCTCTGGCTGGTTGATTGTCCTCGGCCAGCCAAAAAACAAACCTAGACCGATGATTATTAAAATTAAAAATATTACCTTATTTCTCATACTATCAACATAGCACAATGTTGGGATATTCAAAAATCCGCCTCTTATGAGTCGGATTTTTGGTTGAGTATAGTGGATGATGTTAGAACTGCAATGAAAGAAGACTTTTATATACCAAATACAAAAAATGTTTTAATAACTAATTAAAGGCTACCGCCCACTATTTTATTTAAATCATTATTAGTTATACCAAGAGAAAGGCTCTCAAATAAATCCATGAGATTACTCCATGTGGCCTCCCAGCGCTTGCCTGCAAAATCTACATACCAAATACGTCCCTTGTCCTCTACTTGAAGAAGTAACCTACCTTTAAGTCTATCCCCGATTGTTGAATGCCAATTATCGTCGTTGGTTGGAATTTTATCTAAATCAGAGTTGGAAATACCAAGTGATAATTTTTGAAATAATGGCATAGCGTTAGCAAATGTTATTTCATACCTTTTACCTTCAAAATCTACATACCAAATACGTCCCTTGTCCTCTACCTGGAGAAGTAGTCTGCCCTTTAGGCGGCTAGCGACATCATTATAACTACCATTAGGAGTATTATTATAGTTAATTTTTAGTTCAGAATTGTCACCAGATGTAATTTTTTGGGTAAGGCTACTTACAAATTTAATTTTTAATAGTTGGTGGTTATTCGAAAAATAGTCCGTTTTGTTTTGGCTAAATGGTTTTAAATAAAACATATCTCCATCGCCATAACTCCACTTTGCTAACCCGTCCTTACCATAAATTGCCCCGCTACATCTATCCAACCCACACGCCTCATCCCATTTTTTTACGAGGTAATAAACCCCATTAGTAGAATAGCCATAATCTGGTTTTATATATAATACCTTTTGGTTCGTATATATTTCATATTTACTATAAAATTTATTCCAAAAATCAAAGTTATTATAGCTAATATCAGCTATTTTTTTCTTATTTATGTCAAAAATTTCTAATCCTTTTATATCCTTAAAATCTTCTTTCTCGTAAACATATTCGAAATTAATTAGCTGATTTGATACATTGTTGTTTATATCTACCGCTTGTAATATGAAGTAATATCTACCCTCATTTTTAATTTGGATTATTTCTGGTAATACTACCTTTGTCGAGCCATTTAAGTAGCTATAATAAGAAGCATCTTCTGGCTTTTTTACTAATTCATTACTTGATATAAATTTACCATATATCTTTGGGTCTGCATTGGGATTTTGGCCAAAATAATAATAATATCCCTTTATTACGCCGCTATTGTCATTTATACATTCTTTAAAATTACAACCCTCGTACCAAAAAAATTTTACTCGACCCCACGGTTCAATTTGTGATGTTTTGCTATTGACATCCCAATATCTCCAAGCCACTTCCTTTTCCTGGTTTTCTTGATAACCATAATACCCCAAACCGAATTCCTCTAGAAACGGTGGAGTGACATCATTTTGGATATTAGAAATTTGTTTTTCTATCTTCGGCTCTTGCTTGGGCAACTCATTGTTATAATATTGCCCCATAATCCCAGATAGCCAGTTTTTTATACTGTCAATAGAAAGAATATAACTCATAGAGCTTAAAGAGCCAACCACAACCATTGTTGGTATGCCCAAAAATTGCCCATTTGGGCTGTATGATGAGCCTCCAGAGTTTCCATGCTCTAGTGATACTGTTGTTTTTATATAGTTTTGAGTTCCATTAATTTTGCTGCCAAAGCCGCTAAAATCTCCCGAGGTGTAAGTTATAGTGGCACCACCTATACTTGGAAATCCTATGGCTTCGATTTTGTCTCCAAACTTTAAGGCATTGGCACTTGAACTCCAAATGTTTACATATGGGTAGACCTTTTTTTGTTTGTTGCTTATATATAAAATAGCCGCATCCATGTCCTCGGATGTTGTATAATATTTAACCTCGGCCGCATTGACCTCCCCATCCGTTTTAAAAATTGGTTCCTGGTTTATTGACTGAATAAAGCCAATTGCGCATGCTTTTATTATTTCACCATATTCATCGGTTACGACGTGCTTATTTGTCAATATAATCCCCTTGGGGTCAATTATCGTACCAGAACCGCTGTACCAATTTCCATAACTATCTGGGCACAATATTTGCACCGTTGAGTTAAGCTGGTTTTGAGTTATAGCCAATGCATCATTACTTAATAATGATGATGGTACAAGAGTAGCAAGGACAATAAGAGTAATAAATATTTTTTTCATATTCATATTTTTTTAATTATTATATTCATTGTTTTAAAAAACAAAAAGCTCCTCGCCAGCGATAGCTTAGTGCCTACCCAAGCCTCTTTCGAGGCATGACCATGCAAGGTACTGAACGAGGAGTTCTTTACCTTGCATGGATTTCAACGCCATGCTCAAGTGAGTTTAGGCATTAAATTGTTATACTTTTAGATTAACCTAAAAATTTTTAAAAATCAATACTAATTTGAAAAATTACCGCAAAAATGCTATTTTAACCATAAATGATGATTAAAATTACTATGAAAATAGAAGAAATATTAGATAGTCATTTAAATAATATTGAAAACTGCGATAAAAGTGGTTTTGATTTTTTATTAGCCATAGCTGATTATGCAAAATTTATCTCAGAAAATGAAGTAACTAAGAGAATAATAGAGCTCAAAATACTAAAAGAGAGAGATGAAATTGTTGAGGATATAAAAAGAAACAATGAACAGATTATATTAATACTTAAAAAAACAAAGGATAAGATAGAGAAAATAATTGGTGATAAAAGATTAAAAGATAATAAAATAATTGAGTTATTGAAAAAATTTGATAGATTGCTTCAAAATGAAGAGCGGCCAGGAACATATGGAAAAACTATGACGCTTTACGACACACTGCTTGACACCTGTATATCCATTGATAATTTAAGTAGAAACCTTATTCCCGCTGACATTTTTAAAAAAAATAAAAAAGATGATGGCGATAAATTTGTATTTGACGACAAGACAGAAAACCTTATTAAAAAAAATAATGACCTTAAGAACAAGCTCAGTAAAAAAAGAAAAACGGAGGTGTGGGGTTCATACGAAAAAATATATTCTATACATAAAAATATAAACAACGAAGAAGATGTACCTGACATATACAATATAAACGGGTGGTGGCAAACTATATATGTGAATGAGATAGATAAAGCCAAAAAACAAGGGATAGGAAGAAATAGCTTCTTTGATAGAGAGAACTATTTATACCTTGCAAAGCGAGTAAACAATGAAATTAAAAAACAGCTTATTTCTCCCCAAAATAAAAGCTTTATCAGGGGTGATGATACAATTAACAAAATTACTTTGTGTAAAATTGGCTCTGACTTAATGGTTGCAGTAAATGATGATTTTAAAAACTATATAGAAGTTAACCTGCAAAATAATGAGAGTTGGGGCAACTTTTACAAAATTGCGTTTGGAGAAGAGGTAAAACATAAAAAATCTATTATAGATTATTTTAATTCTAATAAAAAAAATAAACTATATTCGAAAACAGGTTTGCCCCCTCAGAAAATACTCAGAAGAAAAAATGACATGATTGAGTTCAATATAGAAAAAGAGATTATTATGGAAAAAGCTTTTAAGCTAAGGCTGAAAAAAGATTAAACAAAGCTTAAAAAGTGGATAAATTGAAAAGCCGTTTAAATACGGTCTTTTTTTGTTCTTAATTTTTTATTTTTAAGCTTTGTTCAAGCATTGCTGTTAAGAGAAAATGTAATTGCACTGATTAGAAATTATTATAAATAATATATGTATTTAAATGAAAATGATTTCTTCCGACACCAGGATATTTGCCTGATTGCTACACTTTGTTCTTATGGGTATGCTGTCGACGCCATTGACAAGCAGAACCCTAAAAAGGTCGTTTTTATAGTGAAAAGAGATGAAAAAATTGATGAGATAACCCAGCAATACTGGACTAATGAGCTTTTGGTTGAGCCTAAAGCCTTTTTTAATTATCTCAAAGAGCTAAAAACAAGAATTTATAACGGATAATATGCTTTCCTCTGAAGAACTAAAAGAATTTCAGAAGCTCTGGAAAGTCAGTTTTAACGAAGAAATTAGCCGAGAATTTGCCCTAGAACAAGCTAGCAGCCTTTTAGTTCTTGTGAGAAACATATACAAACCAATAACAAAAGAAAATTATGAGAAGTTTAGAAAGAAGATTTAATCATATTAAAAATAGTCAGCCATTTTGGTCTGATTATCAGTGTTTTTGCCGGGCTATAGCAAAGCAGAAATTTGGGGAGCAAACCATCCATCGCTGGTTTAATAAATTAGTGGATAAAAACGAATATTCACCCAGAGATAAGAGGTGCATAATTGCTCATCTGGAGAAGCTAAACAAAAGCGCTGAGGGCAACTAAAAACAAGTCCAAATAGGCTCTCTAGCGAGAGTAGATTACCAGTTGATACAAATATGACCATGAAGATAAATATTGATGAACTAGAGTTTAATTTTAAGTTTAAAAATGATGATAATATGCCTGCTACAATGACCCTTGTTATTGGCCAGTTTGAGGTCAGAGGATTTAAGGTGGTCGCTACTCATTATGAAAGTAATAAAAATAAATTTAAACTCTATCCCCCATCTAAAAGCATGGGGAATGATAAGTGGTTCCATCTCTTCTTTACTCCAGATAAAAATGAATGGGGAAAAATAGAGCAGAGAGCTCTAGAGAAATTCAATGAGGGAAGGCTCGATAGCACAGAGGTAAGTGTAGATGATGTGCCATTATAGTTATATATAACTATATAGGACTATATAGTTATGGTCCTATAATGTGATATTAATATACTGTTATAAAAAACTATATAGTTATTTCTATTTTTTAAATAATTTCAAAAGGATTAAAACTTTAATGATTTCGGCTACTATAATATGGCTAGAAGAATTGCAGAACAATCCCAAGCATTTAGTATATTCTGGCTAAAAAAATATGGATATTTAAACAAAGATTACAGTTTGCAATCAGGGGGGATTACATGGACACATAACTTTAGCGGGGACAAAAACGGTATCAATTTTTACGTATATAGAGATGATTGGGGGACAGAGCACGAAGATGTCTATATTAAATTAAAGTATATTCATACTGATTATTGGTCGGGGGAAAAAAATGACATTGAATTAAAGGTGCCCCTTGCAAAAACCCATTGTTATTTTGGCGGCGTTAGATATTGGTTTAAATGCCCACTATATAAAAAAGGGATTTATTGTGGCCGTAGGGTTGGAGTGCTTTACGGGACGGGCAAATATTTTGGTTGCCGCTATTGTGCAAACATAGCTTATCAAGCCCAGTTCGAAGGGGGCAAGTACCGGGTGGGTTCGGTTTGCGAAACAGATGTAGAAAGGGCTTATAATAAGGTTAAAAGAATATTTTATAATGGCAAACCCACAAAGAGATATCTTCAATACTTAAAGGTGAGAAACAGGTCTAATGCGGGTTGGATTAAAATGGCTAATAAGTTTGATTATTTGGCGAAAAGGTGATAGAATAAAAATGTTGACCCACTATTAATAAATACCAGAGGTTTTATTATTTTCGCCCCCCGAAATGGGCGGTCTGCCGACGAAAATTACCTTTGGTAATTATAGTTGGGTCAACCAGACCGCCCTTTTTGTTTATTAAAATTAAAATTATATGAATGATGCAGAAAGAAAGAACATTAAATATTTCCTTTATGCACGCAAGTCTTCTGAGAGTGAGGATAGGCAAATCCAGTCAATTGATGACCAGGTTGAGAGAATGAAAAGAATTGCTAGCGATTATCGCTTAACTATTATAAAAACTTATACTGAGGCCAAATCAGCAAAACAGCCAAAAAATAGGCCGATATTCAAGGAGATGATGGAGAGGATAGAGGCCGGTGACGCCAATGGTATATTATGCTGGAATATCAACAGATTAAGCAGAAATCCCATTGACAGTGCCGAAGTCGGGTGGTTACTGCAAAATGGAATTATAAAATCTATACAAACAATTGATAAAGAATTTTTGCCAGAAGATAATGTTTTGCTTTTTAATATTGAAACTGGCAATGCCAATCAATATATTATTGATTTACGCAAAACTACGATGAGAGGAAGACAAAGGAAGCTAGAAAGAGGGTGGCTCCCAAACTTCGCTCCACTGGGTTATATAAATGATAGAAATGAAATGGGAGAAAAAATAATTATTAAGGATATAGATAGGTTTGATATGATAAGAAGAATGTGGGAAATGTTGCTTAGTGGTAATTATACTCCACCAAAAATTTTAAAAATTTCAAATGAAAAATGGGGTCTAAAAACAAAAAGAGGGAGAAAAATTGGGGGCAAGCCATTATCGAGAAGTGGAATATATAGAATTTTCACTAACCCTTTTTATGCTGGGTTACTCAGTTATGGTGGGCGGGAGTATGAAGGCAAACACGAACCCATGGTAACCTTAGAAGAGTTTGATAGAGCGCAGGTGATAATGGGGAGGAAGGGAAAACCCAGACCCAAAAAACTAGATTTTGCTTATACTGGTTATATTCGTTGTGGTGAGTGTGGCTGTTTAATAACAGCTACTGAAAAATTTAAACATATAAAATGCACTGGTGAGGTAAAAAGATACGTTTATTATTTTTGTACTCGCAAGAAAAAAGACTTTAATTGTTCACAAAGAAAAAATATACGGGAAGAAGACCTAGAACAGCAAATAGATGAAGAACTAGGAAAGTACACCATACTTCCAGAGTTCAGAGACTGGGCGTTAGAATATTTGAGCAAGCATAACAGCAAAGAGATTGATGAGAGGCGGAAGATTTACGAGAACCAGCACAAAACACTAACGTCAACACAGAATGAGCTTGATGAACTTACAAAAATGAGATATAAAAAGTTAATTGATGACGAAACTTATTTAAAAGAGAAGGGTGATTTACAAAACAAAATTACTAGAATAAAGAATGATTTAAGAGAAACGGAAACTCGCACTGAACGATGGTTAGAACTAACAGAAAAAACTTTTGAGTTTGTAACATATGCTAGAGCGGCTTTTTCGGTTGGCAACTTACAGGCAAAAAAAGAGATATTGCGAGCCATAGGTCAGAACCCAACACTTAAAAATGGGATATTGGAAATTAGCCCAAATAAATGGCTAAAGACAATTAGTGAAAATTATCCTAAATTAGAAAAAGAATATAAAAGGTTGGAACCAGAGAAAGGCCTTGTAAATACAACTAAAAAAGAGGCTTTCGCCTCTCTTCGTTCACATTGGTTGCGGGGGTGGGATTTGAACCCACGACCTCGAGGTTATGGGCCTCGCGAGCTGCCAGGCTGCTCTACCCCGCGTTATTGATTATCTTTTTAAATGCATCACCACCCTTCATCTTTTTTAAAACCTTTTCTCTTTTTATCGACTCCGTTTTACTCTCAAAATTTTCTTGATAAACAAGTTTCCAATTTTTATATTTGCTAGTCCATCTTGATCTTCCAGTATTATGTTGTATTAGCCGTCTTGCAATATCATTAGTTGAGCCAATATAATATTTGCCCTCATCACATTGTATCACATAAACAACATGCGACATATGTTATTTTGTTATAGGCCTCGTCCCGCGGCCGCGGGACTCTACCCCGCGTTATTGATTTAGATAATTAAAAAAGGTTTTCCAACCTTCTTTGCTATTATACAGGAATTTTTATTATCTAGCAAATATTCTGGTGCCGAAGGAGAGAATCGAACTCTCATGGATTTCTCCACACGATTTTGAGTCGTGCGCGTCTACCAATTCCGCCACTTCGGCATTTCTTCAATTATTTTTATTCTAATGAAAGAGTTGAATATTGTCAACACTTCCCAATCTTTCAAAAACATATTATTCTGATATAATTAAATCAAGCGATTTACCGCTTATCTATTTTATGGCACGCGTTATCTCTATTGTTAATCAAAAAGGCGGGGTAGGCAAAACTACCACCTCGGTCAATCTGGCCGCTTATCTTGCCCATCTGGGCAAGTTAGTTTTATTAGTGGACCTTGACCCGCAGGGCAATGCCTCATCAGGTCTGGGTATTGATTTTAAAAATATCAATAATGGTCTTTATGAAGTATTGGTTGGCCCCTACAGTATCGCTGATATTATTCACCCCACTACCCACGAGAATCTACACCTTGCTCCGGCCAATCAAAATCTCGCCGCTGCTAATATTGAGCTCGTCTCCCATGACGACAGAGAATTCAAACTTCACAGCAACATAAAAGATATTCGTTCACGTTATGATTATATTATTATTGACTCGCCGCCCTCACTTGGCATTCTGACCATCAATGGTCTCGTGGCCGCTGATGAAATCCTTATTCCAGTACAGTGTGAATATTACGCTCTAGAAGGTTTGAGTCAGCTTTTGAATACCATTAATCTGGTCAAAGAAAACATCAAACCGGAATTAAAAATTCTTGGGGCTATCATGACCATGTATGATGATAAACACAAGCTAACTCAGGAAATTTTTGATGAGCTTTATCGCTATTTCCCCAACCGTATTTTTAGGACCGTTATCCCGAGAAATATCCGCCTAGCCGAAGCTCCATCTTTTGGGCGCTCTATTCTCCATTACGACCGTAAATCTACCGGCGCCAAAGCTTATGAGAAATTAGCCAAAGAAATAATAATGTTAGAAAATTAAAAATATGTCTTTTCCAGATCAAAATCCTTTTACCAACAATAATTCTTCCCGTCCGCTTGGCCGCGGTCTGTCTTCCCTTATCCCCAAAAAGGATCATTCCTTGGGCGATAATTCCAGCCGTCGTGGCCCTGTCAGCCCAGCTAGCTACTTCCCCAAATCAAATTCCGGTGTCTCCAATCAAATCATCCACGTTCCTCCATCTCTGATCCAGATAAACCCTTATCAGCCCCGTAAGGAATTTTTGCCGCACGCTTTGGAAAGCCTCAAAAATTCTATTCGCGAACACGGCATTATTCAGCCGCTCGTTGTCACCCAGACTATGGGTGGCAAATATGAATTAGTAGCTGGCGAAAGGCGCCTCCGTGCCGCCAAGGAATTAAATCTAAAAACCGTACCAGCCATTGTGCGCACGGCCAAGGATTTGGAAAAATTGGAGTTGTCTTTGATTGAAAATATCCAGCGCGAAGATTTAAACCCCATTGAAAAAGCAGAAGCCTACAAGCAACTGATTGATGATTTCAATCTCACCCAAGAGGAAGCAGCCAAGAGGTTGGGTATCGCTAGGAGTACCCTTAATAATAGTTTGCGCTTATTGAATCTGCCGGTTGATATCCAGACCGCCCTATCCTCTGGCAAAATCTCTGAAAGCCAGGCCAAGTTGATACTTGGCGTTGGTGAGGAGGAACAAAAGAAAATATTCCATCGGGCAAAAGAGGGCAACCTGACAGTAAAAGAAGTGGAAAGAGAGGTAAAAAAAGTAAAGGTTAAATCTTATTTGCGTTCAACAAAAAAAGATTCCCAGCTTGTTTACTGGGAAAATAAATTATCGAGTGCCCTTGGCACCAAGGTCTCTATCCACATGCGGGGCCAAAGCGGGGGAGCTATAGAAATAGAGTTTTACTCCGAGGAAGAGCTCCAAAATATAATTGAGAATATTACTTCTTAGTTGCCAAAAAATTTGAAAATAGCCGACAAGCCCTCACCTTTTTTCAGGGCTTGTTTTATTTTTTCTTTTGCTAGATTGGTCTGCGCCTCGTTTAGCCACTCTTCAGCTGGTTTGACCCTTTTTTTATCTACCGTGATTTCTACCATATCTCCGCTTTTGAGGGGCGTAATCAAGGTTTCCATTTTTCCATTTATCTTGGCCGCCGTAGCATGATCACCGATATAAGTATGGATATGATAAGCAAAATCAATCGGTATGGCCCCCTCTGGCAGATCGATCACATCACCCTTGGGTGTAAAAACAAAAATTCGACTTTTGAAAAAATCAATTTTTAGTTTATCTAGATATTCTTCTGGTTTGTGTGTTTCTTCCCCTGGTTTTAAAAGGCTTTTTATCCACTTCAATTTTTCTGGATCAACTGGGATTTTTGTTCTACGGCCGGATTTTTCTTTAAATGTCCAGTGCGCGGCTATACCCCACTCAGCCTCCGCCTCCATATCTTTGGTGCGGATTTGGAACTCCACGATTTTATTATCATAATAAACAGTCGTATGCAGTGAGCGGTAACCATTTGGTTTTGGCTGAGCAATGTAGTCTTTAACTCTCCCCGTCATCGGTTTGCAGATAGAATGAATAATCCCGAGTGCCCGGTAGCACTCATCAGTCGTATTGACGATAATCCTGACCGCCACCAGATCATATATGCGATCTATGTCCATGTCCTTGCGCAGGAGCTTTTGATAAAGCGAATAATAACGTTTGGCCCGGCCATAAATATTAAATTCCTCCAAGCCCGACTCTCTTAGTTCGGATTTAAATTTTTTGATTATTGTTTCAGCGTCTCTTTGTCTCTCCGCATATTGTCTTTTTGAGACAGCTATCACCCACTTGTATTCTTCGGGATAAACATAAGGGAAAGCCAAATCCTCCATCTCATTTTGCAATTCATTCATGCCCAGTCGATTGGCTATTGGCGCGTATATTTCCAATGTTTCTTTGGCTATTCTCTGTTGTTTTACCGGCCGAAGAGAGTAAAGGGTTTTAAGATTGTGGATTCTATCCGCAAATTTTATAAATACCACTCTGACATCCTCGGCCATAGCCACAAACATCTTGCGCAGATTCTCAGCATACCTTTCCAGGCCGCGATATTTAATAGTCCCGAGCTTGGTAATCCCCGCCACCAGATCCGCCACCTCAGAGCCAAAGTCTTTTTTTATTTCTTCCAAAGTATGACTAGTTTCTTCTGGCACATCATGAAGCAACCCAGCAATTATTGTTGGCATGTCAATGTCCATTTCTGCCAGCTTGTAAGCTGTTTCCAGTGGGTGTTGGATATAGTCTTCTCCGCTGGCTCTTTTTTGACCGGCATGTGCTTTCTCCGCCACCTCATAAGCCAACTGTATCATAGTCAGATCAATATCAGGGTGTTTTGATTTTATGACTTCCAATATTCTCTCAATAGTCATAGCTTAGAGCTAAAATTAAAAATAAATGATTTTCTAGGTGGTTGACAGAACCATATAAATATTAAAATCCACCTTTGGCACCAAGCAGTCTTTTTGGGCGCCCAGTCTAAAATAAATTAGTATAATTCCTTGTTCTCCAAATGTATCAGGGCTGTTATTATCGCTTGGGCAGTTAGGCTCTTTCTGTCCCAGCGTCCCTTTGTCAAAATCCCGATCATCCCTTCCTCGTTGCCCACCTTGGACTTTTCCGTTAGCCCCATAATTTTTGCCGCCTGGCTGATTTCCGCTTCGCCATTTATAGCCATGCTGGTTATTTTTTTTGGGTATTCAAACATTGCTGAAGTGCCCAAATGAAACTCTTTGCCATCATAAATAGCACAGACAGTCAGATCCATATAGCCAGTTTTCGTTTCCGGGATAGGGATGAGTCCAGATTCTAAACCAAAACTATATTCGCAGTCAACAAAAGCATTTTGGGCTCTATTTTTGGCGCCAGCGATGGTTTCCTCGAGTCCGATTGGTTGCTCTTTTACTCGTGAATCAGCGGCCATGCCCTCTACTTGTGAACTTTCAAACAGAGCATAGTTTTTTATTGTGTCTTCGACCGCTTTCACCTTTGCTGGATTTTTTGAACCGACTTTTATCTTCATATATCTTTATCTTACGATTTTTTGGGTCAAAAGGCAATTCATATTGATTTTTGCCTACAAGGGTTGACAAAAATTAATTTTGTGTTAATATACAATCTCCCACCAAAAAGCCGGAATGCACTCACATTGCTGTGTGTATCTCCGGCTGTCTCCTCACGAGGCGAGGGTTCAGCTGGTCACCCGACCGGCTGGACCCGACCCTTTTTAAGGGGTCAAAAAAACAATAATAAATGAAAAATCCACTCTATTTTTTTGAGTCGGCCTTTATCAAGACCCATTCAGAAAAAGAGTGGATTTTTTATTACCAAAATTTCCCTAACTGCCTACCAAGCTACACCCTCAACTTCCTACTCACAATCATTATTTGAACACTTCTCTTCATTATTCCCGGCGTTTATCATTAGGCTCCCGCACTTGGGGCACTTATTGCCCGAGGGCCTGGCCCACAAGGCGAATTTACATTTTGGGTATTGGTCGCAGGCATAAAAAGTTTTTCTGGATTTGGTTTTTTTAGCCACTATTTTTCCCTTGCCACAATTAGGACAAGCAATACCCGTGTCTTGGTCTAGCGGTTTGGTATTTTTACACTTGGGAAAAGCGCTGCAGGCCAAAAATTTACCAAAACGAC
>JAAZOM010000018.1 GCA_012797775.1 Candidatus Kuenenbacteria bacterium
ACAGCATTGGTCAAAAGATTCTCTATCACCATGCTGATCCTTTTTGGGTCAACAAAAAGAAGTGGCACCTCGCTCTCATTCCTCAGGCTAACCTTAATATTTTTCTTGTCAGCCAAAGGCTGATTTTCTCTTATAATATTGCCAGTCAACTCCACCAAATTAGTTTTTTCCGGATGTATCTGTATCCGGCCGCTCTCTACTCTGGAGATATCCAACAAATCATTTACCAAACGAATCATCCGCTGGTTTGAATCGCTGATTATCCTGAGGTGGCTTATTTGCTCGGCTGTCAGATTGGCCTGCTTTTCCGGCTTGGACAAAAACTCTGTATACCACTTAATAATAGACAAGGGGGTCCGAAGCTGGTGTGAAGCGATGGAAACAAACTCTGTCTTCATCTGATTGGCCGCCGAGAGCTGCTCGACTGTTTTTATGGCCATACCGCCGACAAGTATCGTGATCCCCGCCACCAAAGATACACTGCCAATCACAATAATCGGATCATTGTACTCTTGAGCTACAAAATAAGTACCAATCATCGCTGTCATAGTCAAAATACCCATGCACACAAACAAAAAAGATGGGTTTTCCCAAAATTTTGGCTTGTCCACCTCAGACGACAGGCGATCTGGCGATGGCAAACCAGCTTCTTCTATCTTTAAATTCTTTTCATCTGGCATAACTTAATTTATTATAGCATATTTTATTTTTTAACCAAAAAATGATATATTACAATCATACCAATGATATCCCAAACCTTATGAACAAAAAAATTCTCATTATTGAGGACGAAACAGCCCTGCTTTATGCCCTGCAGTCCCAATTGAGTGTTGAGGGTTTTAAAACCATGACTGCTGCCGATGGCGAAGTCGCTCTTTCCCTTATTCTCAAAGAAAAACCTGACTTGATAGTGATGGATATTATCCTCCCAAAAATTGATGGCTGGACGCTTCTAAAAAAAATAAAAAGCAACAAAATAACCAAAAATATTCCGGTTATTATTATTTCCAATCTCTCTGATGAACCCAGCCGCACCAAGGGCCTAGATCTCGGTGCCAAAGATTACTTGGCCAAAATTGATTATAGTATCGCTGAACTAGTCAAAAAAATAAAAGAGTCCTCTACACTATGAAGGTGTTAATGATTTCCACTGACCTGGCTCTTTTGGGAGAAAATACCAGTACCGGCGATGCTGTTACCAGACATCGCGCTTATGGCAATTTTGTAGAAAAATTGTCTATTTTAGTTTTCACAAAAAACAAAAACTACCAGCCTTCCGCCTTGTCACCAAATGTCTCT
The DNA here is from genome assembly GCA_012797775.1 of Candidatus Kuenenbacteria bacterium. Taxonomy (NCBI): domain Bacteria; phylum Candidatus Kueneniibacteriota; species Candidatus Kuenenbacteria bacterium. Next base: position 1,300 of record JAAZOM010000018.1, read on the forward strand.
GCCTATCCCACCAATTCATACTCTTTTTTGTTTTTTATAAAAAACGCTGTTGCTCTGGCCAAAGAATTGTTTTCTCTGGACAAATACGATTTGATAGTCTGCCAAGATCCATTTCTGACAGGCCTCACAGGCTATCTCCTAAAGAAAAAATATAACGCCCGACTTCTTGTTGATTTTCATGGCGATTTTTGGAAAAATCACTATTGGCTCTGGGAAAAAATCTGGCGGCTCCCCCTACTTGCTTTAAGCAAAATTGTTGTGAAAAAAGCTGACGCCCTTCGCACGGTCTCTGGCGGCATAAAGAAAAAAATAATCCAGTCCGGATTTAAAAAAATACCCATTAAGGTCCTGCCTACGCCGGTAAATCTGGAGCACTTCAAAACTCCTGATTTGCAGACGGCATCAAGTATCAGACAGGTATATCCTGACAAAAAAATTATTCTCTGGACTGGCCGGATGACCCCAGAAAAAAATCTCCCTTTTCTTGTGTCTTGTTTCAAAAAAATAATCAATAATTACCCAAATGTTGTCTTGTTATTGATCGGCGACGGACCGGAAAAAAATAAAATTACTCAACAAATAAAATCAATGGCCCTGGATCCTTCCGTCAAACTTTTGGGGCAAATAAACTACACCCAATTACTCAATTATTTTCACGCTGCTGATATTTTTGTTCTGCCGTCACGACACGAGAGCTTTGGCAAAGTGCTCTTGGAAGCTGGGGCCAGCGGCAAACCATCTGTTGCCTCGGCCACTACCGGCACCAAGGAAATCATTATTGAAGGAGAGACTGGCTTCCTTTTCCCTGTCAATAAAACCAAAAAATTTGTTGAGAAGACCCTTGTCCTGCTCAATGATGAAAATCTCGCTCACCGCATAGGCGCCAATGCCTATCAGCATATCTGGACAAAATATAACTACGAAACTAGCGTCAAAAACATCACCGCCTATTGGCAAAAAATCGCCAACAATAAAAATTAACTCCCCCCAATATGCAGCTGCAGACATCGAGGCTCCTGCCCAAAACAGGTTTGCCCAACCCAAAAACACCCAACGCGCCGAAAAAATTAAATGCACAAACCCCCGATCGCTCTAATTCTTTAAAGAATCTCTACAGCTCACCCCCCAAAAAAGGACTTTTCACAGCCTTTAAAGACTGGGGTATCTCTAGTAGCGGCCAAAAAAATCCCA
>JAAZOM010000019.1 GCA_012797775.1 Candidatus Kuenenbacteria bacterium
AAATTTGGATATCTTGTCTTGTTTGTCCTGTATGTCTTTAGCCGTCCTGTCGAGATCCTCGCCAGTTTTTTTTATTTGTAGCTCTGTTTCTTGGATTTCCTCTTCATTCAGTTTTATTTCTGCCTCTTTTTTGTTTATTTGTGTTTCCAAGATAGAAATTTGGCTTTTTAGACTGGATGATTTCGCCCGCTCTTCGCCCAGACTCTTTTCATAAGCGCTAATTTTTTCCCTTAAGGCATCTATTTCGCTTTGCTTGGCTCTTATCTCCTCATTTAATTGCTCCACGGTTTTGTCGCCGCCAATCCCCTCTTCGGCCAAAGAAAAACCGGTATTTAGGAAAATACCCAAAATAAAACAAAAAATGATTAATCCAAAAAATATCTTTTTTCTCATATAAAGACTGGTTGTCAATTAAATTATAACATATTTATTCTTGAACCCAAAAAAGTTGCTCTTGTTCAAAAATTAGCTTATTATTATAATATCTTTAAATTTTTATCCTATGCAGGTTCCTTATAGAAAACCCGGCAAATATGCTGCCACTCCAACTGACTTTCACATTACTGCGGCCAAGCGTGAAGAATTACAAAAAAAACTAGCCGAGCTTCTGTCCAAGCGCCCTTATCTTATCGCTGACATGCAAAAACACGCCTCCAATGGAGATTTTTCCGAAAATGCGCCTTATCAAATAGCCAAAGGCCAGCTCCGCTCTCTCAATCGTCGTATTGATGAGATAGAAGAGCAACTGCGCCATGCGGAAATAATTGATCCCAACGCCCCCAAAGATGCTATTCAGATTGGCTGTTCTGTTGACCTAGAAATTAATGGGGGGAAAGCCACCTATCAAATTCTCGGCTCTTCAGAAACAGATCCCAAGGCCGGTATTATTTCCCACCGCTCCCCTATTGGCTCTGCCCTGATTGGCCGGCGAACAGGTGAAACTATTACTATAAAAAATAATAACCGAGAAATATCCTGTCTTATTCTCAAAATATATTAATCATCAAAAACCAAAAACAGCCCCGCGTCGGGGCTGTTTTAATAAATTTTGGCACGGCATCGTGGAGGACGTTAGAACTATTATTGAGCAACAAACCGAGTATATTTACATACCCGACTTAGCTCCATGAGCGTAGATTTATTCTATCAAGTTCTACCCTACTCCGCAACTCGCTATTGTTTAGAAGATAAAAATAGAAGCTCTTTACTCCGCAGTGTCAGATTTAGTTTATTAATATAATTCCTTCGATTTTTAAAAATGAAAAAAGAGCAGTTTATAGACTTGCTCTCAGAGTCTGTTTTGCCTATTCCTCGTCGTCAAGGTCAGGCGTTATAGTCTCAAGAAAAAATAGTTTGGCAGAGAAAGAAAATTATTTGGCCAGCCAATGTTATGGAGGCGAAAATAATTTGTTGTCTTACCGAGAACTCCGGAATTTCCCTGTCACTGATTTTTTTTCTTCTGCGTTTTTTACGCCAATCTGTTTTAATTCTTTTTAAGCAGTGAATGGTAACCCTAAAGAATAAAAACACCTGGCAATAGGTTACTAGAACATTTACTGTGGCATATATTACAGCCACAATTTTTACTACAAGGTAGCCGGTGTATTTGAATAAGGAATAGCCCAAGTACGCTTGGAATGAATGCCCAGCAATGAAAAGAATTAAAACAATAAGGGCAAATGTTAAGCGTTTGAACTTCTTTTTTCCTCTACACCCATAGACAGAAAATAACGCGGGCTTTAGTATTAGTCGCCCAGAAAATGGCAACATACCTATCCATTTTGTCGTTATTTTCAAGAACTGATATATTTTTTTCATCGTTCCCCTCCAGTTGGTATATTTATTGTCAAAATATTAATTTTTCTCTTAAAGAATAATATAATTCAAGCACATTTTTACTATCCTGTCAACAGCAATAATAGCCACAATCATACAATTTTATCTAATTTTAGCTGAAAATTAATACAAAAAAATACCATAATCCTTTTGATTCAGTGTTTTTTATTAATCACACTGCCCTATTACTCTCTATTCCTACAGTGTCAGATTGCTAAT
>JAAZOM010000020.1 GCA_012797775.1 Candidatus Kuenenbacteria bacterium
AGGAGCTTGTCTAGAACAGCATAAACATTTATGCTGATAACATGGCAAGCAAGTTAATACCAAACAGCAAATTAACCAATAGACAAATAAGTCAGATCATAGACCTGTTTGTCCTCGAAGTACCAGCCATTAAGGTGGCTAAAGTACTCAAGGTTAATCGTCATTCAATAGAGCGAATCTACACGATCATCCGTCTCTGCCTAGCGCGTGAATGTGAATTACTATCGCCATTCACAGGCGAGGTAGAAGTAGATGAATCATATTTCGGTGGGAAACGTAAAGGTCATCGTGGCCGTGGCGCAGCTGGGAAAGTCCCTGTTTTCGGCCTATTGAAGCGTAATGGCAAGGTTTACACCCAGATAGTCCATGATGTCTCCAGAGAGACCTTGCGCAAGATTATTCATTCCCAGATAATTCCTGAAAGTGTGATCTATTCTGACAGCTTTAGAGCTTACGATGGTTTAGTCCTAGACGGCTTTAAACACTACCGTATTAATCATGATAAAGAATTCGCTAAAAAGCGCAACCACATAAATGGGATAGAAAACTTCTGGGGCTATGCCAAGACTAAACTTAAACGCTACTATGGGATAGACAGAAAACGGTTTAATTTGTATTTAAAAGAAATGGAATTTAGATTTAACCACCGGAAAGATGATAATTTGGCTAATATTATTAAAAAAATTATTAAAAAACATTACTAATTATTTGTCTGTTCTAGACAAGCACCAAAAATAATATAAAGAACCAAAAAATATAGACAACAAGCCGGAGGCTAGATTATGTTAATTATTATTGGACTACCCCTAGTGGCCAAAATCGCGCTTTGGGTCATTATCGCGATTGCCGTGATGGCTATTGTGGCAGGTATAATCTGGGCAGTTCTCTGTCTTTTAAAAGGCAGATCACCGTTATAAAAAACACAGGAGGAAGGAGGAAGTGTGAAAAAATTTTTCTATCAGGCCAGGCAAGCCTTCAGCTATGGTATGGAGTATGGTTGGAGGTTCTGTGTCGCTCTGATCATCAGCGCCATTGGCTTCGGCCTGATCATCGCTCCACTTTTGGGGGTCAGTAATCCTACGGTAATTTTACTAGGCATCATCGTTCTCGCCGGTGGGTTACTGGTGCTTGGAGGCATATTATCTGATGCTCCGGGAGCAAGAGGGTCGAAAGGAGCTGTCTGATGAAAGCGTTTAAAAGCCATCGCATCTACAATACATCTATAATTGTAATGCGGTGGCCTTTTTTATTGACAATTTTTTGTTTTTTGCTACACTATATTTAACCTGATTAATTTAATATTTGAATTTATGTCCAAAATAGCAGTAGTCCGCACCGGCGGCAAGCAATATGTGGTCAAAGAAAAAGACACCATTAAAGCTGAAAAATTAAATCTTAACGTCGGCGACAAATTGGATTTGGAAGTTTTGATGTTGGGAGAGGAAGACGGTTCCAAGGTAGAGGTTGGTCAGCCGGTTTTATCTACCAAGTCTAAGGCCAAGGTCGTAGAACAGGGTCGGGCCAAAAAAATACGCGTTGTTCACTACAAGAATAAAACCCGTCAACACAAAGTTTATGGACACAGGCAACCATTTACGAAGCTCGAAATAGAATCTCTAGGCTAATTCAAAAACCAAAGCAATCAAAAAATCCGTCCCGCGGTCGCGGGGCGGATTTTTAAATCTCTGTTCTATTATTCATTGCACTTTGCAGTGTTATCTCATCTGCATATTCGAGATCGCTACCCATGGGCAACCCTCGCGATAAGCGAGTTATTTTTATTTGTGGATATTTTTCTTTGATCAATTTTTTCAAATAAATAATTGTCGATTCACCTTCCATGGTTGGATTAAATCCCATTATTATTTCTTTCACTATCCCACCTGGTAGTCTTTTGCCCAAGGCGGTGATATTAAGTTTCTCGGCGGTGATACCATTTATTGGGTCAACTAAACCATTTAGCACATGATAAAGTCCATTGTAAGTGCCCATCTTTTCCAAATACCAAATATCTTGTGCCTCTGCCACTAGGCAGATTTTAGTGCGATCGCGTTTAGGCTCATTGCAGAGAGTACAACTGCTACTATTGATATAATTACCGCAAACAGGGCAACTGTATACCTCTTTTTTTAGCTTTAAAAGGTTATTGCCAAAATCTGAAATTTTTTCATCTCGCTCATTTTTTAATAAATAATAAACCAGCCGCTCGGCTGTTTTTTGGCCAATGCCCGGCAGCGAAGCAAAATTATCTATCAATTTTTGGATTATTTCAGGATGGTCCATAAAGTATTTTCCTCCCCTGCCTGAGGGGAGGTGGCGAGCTTTGGCGAGACAGAGGGGAGGGAGATACAGGTATTTCCACCACCCCCTTCCCTGCGGGAAGACCCCTCCTCAAGGAGGAGGGGAGAAAGAAGCGCTATTGCATCCCCATCATTTTTTCCGCCATGAGGCGTTGGACTTTTTTCACTGCTTCATTAAAAGCTTCTTTCAAATATTTCTCCTGCTGTTCTTTGGGGAGATCCGGATTAATTTCCACCCCAATCACTTCCTGATTGCCGTTCATAGTTATTTTTACGCCGCCATTTTCTGCTGTTGCTGTCTCATCTTTGAGCATGGCTTGGAGTTGTCCGGCCTGTTGTTTGAGTTTGTAGAGGTCTTTTATTTGTCCAAACATATGTTTTATGAATTTTATCCCGAGCGCAGTTGAGGGATCCCGGGTTTAATTATGATAAGGTAAATTAAAATTTATACTAATAAGAACCAGGCCCTTCTGCTCCACCTTGCTCCGCTTGGGCCAGGCTTTATAAAATTAGAACTGTAACTCTTCCACCTTTTGTTCAAGATTTTTGAAACTAACTGTTTCTTCATTGAAAAACAAGGACACTGATCCAGTCGGGCCGTTGCGATGTTTTTGAATGAGAATATCGGCGATGTGCGGTCTCGAGGTATCTTTTTTGTACACTTCTTCTCTATAAATAAACATTACTACATCAGCATCTTGTTCGATACTGCCGCTCTCTCTTAGGTCGGCCAACTTTGGTATAGCCATTGGCCTTGATTCTACCTGCCTTGAGAGCTGTGACAGGGCGATCAAGGGTACATTGAGCTCTCTAGCTATCGCCTTTAAACCGCGCGATATTTCCGAGACTACTTGGACCCGATTGTCCGGATTACTCGTACCGGCCCGGCCCTCCATCAGCTGCAGATAGTCAATTACAATCAACCCCAGTCCGTGTTCTGCTTGCAACCTTCTGGCCTTGGTGCGGATTTCCATTACATTAGCCATGGGAGTATCGTCTATAAATATTGTAGCTTCAGACAATGTACCCATTGCGTGACCGATTTTGGAAAAATCCGATTCATTACCATAGCTTTCTCTATCTGAAAGGTTTCCGGTGCGCAACTTCCACAGACTAACTCCAGCCTCGGCACAGAGCATCCTGTCTATCAATTGCTCCTTACTCATTTCTAGGGAAAATATGGCCACCGGGACATTTTGTTTTACCGCCACTTGCCTAGCAATATCCAAAGCCAAGCTGGTCTTACCGATACTCGGCCTAGCCGCCAAAATTATTAAATCTGATTTTTGTAGCCCCGCCAGTTTTTTGTCCAAATCGCCAAAACCGGTTGGCACCCCGCGCAATTTACCCTTTTCTTTATGTAGATCATCGATCCTGTCGAATGCTTCGGTCAGCAAGTTTTTGATGGGTACAAATTCTGGTTTCAAAAATCCTTGTGAAATGCCAAACAATTTACTTTCTGCCTGATCCAAGAGCGCATCCACTTCGCTTTCTTCCTCATAGCCCATCTGCTCTATCTCCGCCGCTGTCTCAATCATTTTTCTGAGGGTGGCTTTTTTTCTGACAATCTTGGCATAGTAAACTACATTAGAAGCCGTGGGTACTGAATTGGTCAGGTCAATCAAATATGTACGGCCGCCAACTGTTTCTAATAATTTTTTTTCTTCTAGTTTGGAAGTCAGACTCAAGATATCAATCGGCTCTTTGTCCTCATAAAGCGCCAACATATTTTCATAGATAATCCTATGAGCGTCTTTGTAAAATTCTTGTGGTATCAGAGCATCAGCGATTTTGGTAATGGCATTTTTGTCAATCAAAAGAGAACCAAGCACTGATTGCTCTGCTTCCAGATTTTGTGGTGGCATGCGGCCGACATCTTTCATAAACAAGAGTTATTTTTGATGTAATTATCTTACCATTTTGGCCTTACTCCTAGCAAGCGTTTTTTGTTCACATTTTAAGCTCTTTTTTATCCACAGCTTTAAATTTAATATTTTGTCAAATTGGGCTAAAATTAAATCAGAGCGCCCGCCAAAAAGCCATTGCGGAGAAGGGAGGTGGTACCCGACGACCAATCATCAAAATTCGTCAATCAATCAGCTTTACCCAGAGCAAGAGTAAACTGGGCAAGCAGGGGTTTTCCTCAGAAAAAGAATAAACCAGACGACGCATTCAGCTTCTCTGGCGTAAGGGCGAAGAGAAGAGCTAAAGGAAAAGAGCGGCGTTCGAAAAACAAAAACACAAGCGCAACAACTGAAAACGGCTAGCGAAAGGCAGCCAACTCAATATAAAGCCCCAGCTTCATGAGAAACTGGGGCCATTTTTTTGGATTTTGCTTTCCTGCTTGGTTTTGCTACCATTAAACTATATGGATTTATCAGTTATTATTGTCAGCTGGCGGGTCAAAGACCTGCTCCGTCAGTGTCTCAATTCAATTTACCAGCATACTTCTGGCCTGAAGTTTGAGGTTTTTGTGGTGGATAATAATTCTCTCGACGGCACTATTGAAATGGTCCGGCAGGAATTCCCCCAAGTGGAATTGATTGTTCACGCCAAAAACTATGGTTTTGCCGCCGCCAATAACGAAGCCATCAAATCCGCGGCTGGTCGCTATGTTTTGCTTTTAAATCCGGATACCGAGCTTTTTGATAATGCCCTTGGCCGCATGGTCGAACTGATGGATCGAAATGACGGTTGGGGCATAGCTGGTTGTCGACTTTTAAACACGGACAAAACTCTTCAGGAGTCAGTGCGTCGTTTCCCAGATTGGTTTGGCCAGGCTTTGATTCTATTGAAATTACAGCACACCAGATTGGGCCAAAAAGTATTGCGGCATTATCTGGCCAAAGATTTTAATTACGAGGCCGTTTCCTCGGTCGAGCAGATCATGGGTGCTTTTTTTATGATCCGCCGGTCAGTTTTGGACAAAGTGGGTCTTTTGGATGAACGTTATTTTTATTGGTTTGAAGAAGTTGATTATTGCCGTCGAGCCAAAGACCATGATTTCCAAGTAGTCTATACGCCGGAGCCGGCCGTTATCCATCATGGCGGCGCCAGCTTCAAGCAGCTCAATTGGCACAAACAGATCGTCTGGGATCACTCCTTGCAACATTATTTTTGGCTTCATGGCAAAAAATGGCAGTGGTTTATTTTGTGGTTTCTCCAGCCCATTAGTGTTTTATTAGCTTTATTGATTCACCTTTGGACAAAATAAAAAAAGAGCCCAGCGCTTTTCGCAACTGGGCATAATTCTAAAATGCGTGGGGGATATTATTATATTGTGGTTTTTAACACCTTGACTTTGTAGCCCGGGCCAGGAGACATGGGAGTTTTAGAGATCACGGTAAATCTATTATCGCCAAGTTTTTCTTGGACTTGAGCAGCATTAGGCTTTTGCCATGCTTCGGGGAACTCCACGATTAAAATGCTGTGTTGAGCACGGGCAGTAGAACTACCATTAGGCATAGTCAGAGCCTCCATTTTTTGGGTTTAAGTTTGTTTTTGTTTATATGGATTATGTTTCTCAATATACAATCAAATCATTAATTTGTCAATCATCCATGTCACTATTCCGCAAAACCATTATTTTCCTTATTCTCCTAGAGTTATTATCCATCTTTGCCTGGGGCTGGCCAGTTTTTAATTCGTTTTGTTTTGTGGTTATTTTGGGATTGGTTTTTATTCTGTCTCTAAAAAATTTATCTTTTGGCATTTTAATCGCTCTTGGAGAATTGATTATTGGCTCGCATGGCTATTTATTCTCTTTAAATATTGGACAGGGCTCCACACTGATCTCCATTCGTTTGGGTATTTTTCTGGTGGTGATGCTGGCTTTTGCCATTCAGCTTGTTAAAAAAGGCCTTAACAATTACTGGCAGGAATTAAAAGCTTTTCGGTTTTTCAGATATTATTTGCTTCTGGCCATCGCTATAGTCTGGGGATTTGCCTGGGGCCTTATCCGCGGCAATGATTTTGGTAATATTTTTTTAGATTTTAATAATTGGTTATTTTTTCTTTATCTTTTGCCCCTTATCAGTGTCTCCCAAGAGGAAAAATTCTGGCTCGCCCTGAGAAATGTCGCGCTGTCCTGCCTTGTTTGGCTGATCTTTAAAACTTTATTGTTTTTTTATATCTTTGCGCATCAATTTCTCTGGGCTCTGCCCGAGGCTTACCTCTGGGTGCGCGATACCCGGGTAGGTGAGATCACGCGTTTTACCGACACCTTCTATCGCGTTTTCTTCCAGTCACAAATTTATGCACTTCTAGGGTTTTTTATTTTCCTGCCTCTGGTAAAGAAAGTCCGCATTACCTATTATTCACTTCTCTCCATCGTTTGCCTTTCTGCTGTTCTTGTCAGTCTTTCCCGCTCATTCTGGGTTGGGGTTATCATTGCATTGGTTATTTATTTTTTATTTTTAATTTATCAATTGCGCGTTACGCATTACACATTACGCGTTGCCTCTAAAACTTTTCTACAACGTCTTTTACTTGTAATTCTGATTATCTTAGTTTCTTTTGCTCTATTATTCACCGTGGCTTATGCTCCGCCCCAAATTTCTGGTAATCTAGCCAATCTGTTTCGGGATCGGGCGACCGAAGTCGAGGCCGCTGGCTCTTCCCGGATAAATATGTTAAAACCACTCCTTTTGTCAATTGTGAATCACCCGGTCATTGGTTCTGGTTTTGGTACCACCGTGACCTACCAAAGCGCTGATCCCCGCATTATCCCAGCCACCGCTGGCGGCACCGGCGAATTCACCACTTACGCTTTTGAGTGGGGATACTTGGATTTGCTTTTGAAAATAGGTCTGGCTGGACTATTTGTCTACCTTTTATTAATATATAAATTACTATGTGTTGTTTGGCAACAAACAAAATCAGCAATCAGCAATCAGCGATCAGCAATCAGTAATTCGTTGCCCGGCCTCTTCCTCTCCCTCCTGGCTCTTCTTACTGTGAACGTCTTTACTCCTTATTTGAATCACCCTTTGGGCATCGGGTTTATATTAATTGTTTCAGTTTGGCTAAATTGTCAACAAGCCAAAGAGCTGTCATCCTCGGGCTTGAACCGAGGATCTACTCCTTATTATCCCAATAAATAAATTCTTTTCTTTTTGTTTTTTTCTGGATTGCCCGATCAAGTCGGGCAATGACAATAGGTGTTTTTTTAAATTGAAAATTAAAAATTCTAATTATGGTTTCTGTCTGCATCGTCACTTATAATTCTATGAAATATCTGCCCTATTTTTTGGACAGCATTTTTCATCAAAGCTACTGGCAGGAGAGGGGAGAGTCGCCGGATATTTTTATCGTGGACAATGCCTCTTCGGACAAAACTGTCGAGTATATTCGCACCAATTTTCCCGCTGCGCACCTGCTCCGCAACGTAAACAACATAGGCCTGTCGCGCGCCTGGAATCAGGCCATAAAGATGACTCATGGCGAATATCTTCTCATTATGAACCCCGATGTTATTTTGGACGAGAAATTTTTGTCTATTTTAGTCAAAGATATGGAAGATAATGCTGACCTTGGTTCGGCTGGTGGGAAACTGTATCAGTTGGACTTTGAAAAAGAAGGGGACTATCTTATTGCCCCAGCCAAAACCACCACCCTTGATTCCTGCGGTCTCCTTGGCTACAAAAGCCGACGCTTTGTTGACCGTGGCGCTGGTGAAAAAGACCTGAGCCAATACAATCAAAAAGAAGAAGTTTTTGGCATTAGCGGCGCCTGTCTACTAGTCCGCCGGAGCGCTCTCGAGCGTCTCAAATTTGGTGAAGAATATTTTGATGAAAGTTTTTTTATGTATCAGGAAGACATAGATCTCGCCTGGCGCCTACAGCTTTCTGGCTACAGATCAATTTATGATCCAGCGGCCACCGCCTGGCACCATCGCCGGGCCCGTTCTGGCCAAAAAAGCCAGCTCGCCACCCTAAAATATCGCCGGGATAAAGAAAATTTGGTCAACTTTCATTCTTACAAAAATCACCTAATGCTCCTTTATAAAAATGAGTTTCGTAACAATTTTTTCCTTGATTTCCCTCATATTTTTTGGTATGAGTTGAAAAAATTTCTATATGTGCTAATATTTGAGGCTGGCAATTTTTTCCGCTGCTGGACCTATATTTTAAAAAACAGGGGTCTTTTGAGACAAAAAAGGAGATTGGGTATGAAGCTAAAAAGGGTCAGGCCGGAAGAAGTGAGACAGTGGTTTTTGATAAGTAATAAGCAAGACAAGTAAATCAAGCGAGTTAAGCAAGTCAAGCATGGAAATAAATAGTTTCAGACAAATTTTAGCCTGGCAGAAGGCTCATCAATTGGCTCTGGTCATCTATAAGGCCGTTGGGTATCTACCTGATTATGAAAAATATAATCTAACCAGTCAAATGATTAGAGCCGCTGTTTCCACCTCGGCCAACATAGTAGAAGGCTTTGCTAGGCTTGGCTCGTCAGACAGTCTAAGGTTTTACAACATAGCAGAGGCTTCATTGGAAGAATTAAAATATCACACCTTGCTATGTTTTGATCTTGAGTACTTCAGTCAAAAACAATACCAATATCTATCAACCCTCGAAGATGAAGTCGGCAAAATCTTAAAGGGCTGGATAAAATCACAAATTAAAAACAAAAAAGACCTTACCTAATTCACTTGATTTACTTAACTCGCTTATCCATGAAATTATCCATTGTTGTTCTCAATTACAAAACCAGAAATTTGCTCAAGTACTTCCTCAAAGGAGTGCTTGATTTTAAATTTCCTTGGAGCTGGGAAATAGTAGTGGTGAACAACTCTTCCGAAGATGGCACAGATAAAATGATAAAAAAAGATTTCCCCGTGGCCAGACTTATTAGGAGTCCCAAAAATTTAGGCATGGGCGGTGGCAATAATCTGGGCATTATTAATTCCAATGGTGAATATATTTTGATCGCCAATCCAGATGTCACCCTCAATGAAACTGCCATAAGAGCAATGGTTGCTTTTATGGACAACCACCCGGAGGCTGGCCTTGTCGGCCCGAAGATTATCAATCCCGATGGCACCAAGCAAGACACTTGTTATCGTTGGCCAAAATTTTTTACCTTTCTTTACCGCCGCACCAGCTTTGGCTCTAGCCAAAAAGGGCAAACACACCTCGATCGTTTTCTTTATCGCGATATCAATCTAGATGAGCCGCAAGAAGTTGATTGGGTTTTGGGTGGTTGTTTTTTGGCTCGTGGCTCTGCTCTAGAAAAAACCGGTCTTTTTGACCAGCGCTTCTTTCTGTTTCTGGAAGATACTGATCTTTGCCGCCGGATGTGGCAACATAGATTCTCTGTTTGGTATTATCCCGAGGCTGAGGTTATTCACCTTCCCCACCGTCTCTCTGCTGGCAGCCGCAGTCTCAAAGACTTATTTTCTCTGGTGACCTGGATTCACATTGTCTCTTGGCTAAAGTATTTTTGGAAATGGCGCTAGAGGTTGCCAAAAAATGATTTTATGTTAGAATAAATTCAGTATAAAAATTAATTTTTCTCTGAGCGGAGCGGTAGTTCAGTTGGTTAGAACGCTGCCCTGTCACGGCAGAGGTCGCGGGTTCGAGTCCCGTCCGCTCCGCTTAGGGAAAAATAGGAAGCGACACAACTATTTGTGTCGCGTCGGGACGAGAACGCCGGAGCGTTGTTTGGCGAGCCAAGGGGCGAGCCGAACCGCGAGGCGGTGGCTAGGCCGAGCAGGCGGAAGCCAACGAGAGCCGCAGCCGAGTCCCGTCCGCTCCGCTTAGGGAAAAAACAATAAAACCGCCCACTACGATGTTGGCGGTTTTTATTTGGCAAGGGTATGTCTTTTATTGTATAATAAAGATAAGATCATTCTTATCCACTCATTTATTTTTTATGAAAAAAATCGCCATTTTTTACGTACTGTTTTTTATGATTTTTGTTTATTTTTTTACCCCCATGGTTCCATTCGCGCTTGCTGATTGTAACTGTATATGCGAAGGCGATACAATGGGTCAATTGGTTACTGGTAGTCCCGGTAAGACAAATAGCGCATGTGCGAATGGTTGCAGCCAAAAGGGTAAGGGGGTGTTAAGTTGCGAAGATTTAACTACAACCCCAGCCAACAATGCACCCTCTGGCAATTGTGACGGCAGCCAAGTTTGTCTAAAAGATCCTCTAGGTATTGATCCAAAACTTGGGCCCCAGCAGTTGTGGGCTAGGATTATTGGCGCCCTTTTAGCCTTTGTGGGTATTGGCGCCTTGGTTACTTTTGTCTATGCTGGTTTTATGTTCTTGGTTTCTGCTGGCAATCCAGAACAGGTCAAAAAAGCCAAAGACACTATGCTTTATGCCGCCATTGGCGCCGCTGTTTCCATGGGATCCTATGCCATATTGAGTTATATCCTTGGCATCTTACAAGGAGCTAGCGGCAACTAATTATTAAATTTTAGACAAAAGAAAAGACGCCACTTTGCTAAAGCAACTTGGCGTCTTTTTTATTTTCCTCCTTGTTTTTATTCCACTACAAATTTGTTTGCGTTTTTTAGGTCCTGTGTTACCTTGATGCCGTCCATACCCGGGTTCACCCAGAAGTGGTAATATCCACCCGGAGTGACAACCGTATACTTCTCCTCGCTGTTGCCAGCGGAAATCGTATACGTACAGCTGTCACCACGCTGTACGTAAAAGGTTTTACGGTTAGGGTTTAGAAACACCACCGCTTGGCCCTTTTTGGTCGGGGTTTCGAAGTGATAGTCCTGTTGGTATTGCCGCAGGCTATCGCGCACCGCGATTTCGCGGGCGGCTTTTTCTGCCTTAGGCTGAGCGATTACCACACCATATCCATCTTTAGCCACACCCTTGACCAGGCTGATCAAACTACCCTTTGTTTCTATATACTGACCAATTTCCTGGTCAGTTTCTTTGCCACTCTGGGACAGGGCTTTGGCGGTATTGTTCATAGCAATAGAGAAGCCCCCCCAAACGAGCAAGAGGGTTAGCCCGAAAGAAACCAGGCCATAGATACGTCGCTTTGCCCTGGCAGTGCGGATCAGTTTTTTCTCGTCTTCCGCCAGACTTATGTTGGCCCACTGATCCACCATGATGGCCATAACTATCAGGAAAAATATCACAATGGGCATCAGACGGAGCGCTCTCCACGAGGGGAACACGATGCAGTAAATCGTCGTGAGCCCAAGCGGGATAATCGCCGACCAGATATTCCTGATCTTTCGCGTCACGACGCTTCCGTCGATGACAGGTGTTGGTACACCGGTTGGCTCAAAACCAGCTTTCCGGAGTGCTTCCAGTAGGGCCGAGTGGATTGTCAAAAGCGAACCACTCAAAACCCTGATATAGAGCGAAAGCAGGAAAGCCACCGCACTGCCAGCCACAGCAACGGTAATGAACGGGGTGAGCAGGAAAAATCCTCCGATGGTCATAAGAAGACCATTGTGGAAGATAGCCCCAAGGCAGAAGAAAGCAATATTGCCAACGAGGCAGATAAGGAGGGAGTATAAAATCCCCCTTCTGTTTTGATTGACCACCTCATACGCCCTTTCTCCCACCCGGACACTCCCGAAGAACGCTATTTGCGCGAGCAGGCTGACCGTTCTGGCCGCCTGTCTCAGCGCGCCAATTATCTGGGGCAGAAAAAGATAGGCGATCCCCAGCTTCGCTCCGGTTTTTGCATCTTGATTCATTTTTTATCTCCCTTATCGTTATTTCAGTGCAGATAGGATAGCTTCGAGCGGGTTATTGATTTTTTTTTCCCAATCGTCGACCAGCTCGTCGATCGCCTTCTGGGCTTTGGCATGATGGTCTTTTAACTTGCCCCAGATCCGATCCAGGACGAAGTTTTTAGCGGTGTCCAGAAAAAATTCCTCGGTGATGAGCCCGGTTTCCAGCGCCAGCTTGGTCTTTATCGAGTCATCGTCATCATTTTCAATATTGACCAAAGAGTGGGCTAGGTTTTTGGCGTTTTCCATGCCGGGTTCAAAAGCATGGTAAGTACCAGCCAAAAGTATGCGGAGCTGGGTTACTTGGTGTTTTTTGAGTTTTGAAAGCCACCGAGTCCAAATTGTCCTCTCGCCCGTATCTAGAGACGCGATTACCTGCCCGGCAATGATCTCATCAGTTTGGTTTAGCCCCAAAAAAGATGGGGCGATCTTTTTGCGCAGTTCCGGGTTGAACCCCTTTATCTTGCCGTCTCCGCCCATTTCAAAAACTCCGTGGACGATGAAAGTGGAAATCAGGTCGCTCCAGAACTTTTCCAATATTTCATAAAATTTATTCATTTTTTATCTCCTAACTAAGAGTTTCTTAATTTCCATCCCATTTCCCAGGAGCACAAAGAAAATATTTTGTTGCATGTGCCCCGGAGTATTAGACATTTCGATTTCGATCAGCATCTCCCCGTTAGCAATGGCTAGATTCGCCTCTGTATTTTGTGTCGCGGGCGATGGGAGGCTGTTGGCAGCTATGGCAAAAGGACGATTGCCTGATACGCGCACTTTGCCGGTGATGAGCTCACCTTCTGGCGCGGTCTTTACGATAATGCGTCCTTTGGCTCGCCCTTTAGAATCCGGTTCGCCGATTTTTACATCCAGCCACCCGGGTTTGGGCGCTTCCTTTGCCGGTTCCGGTTTAACAACCTTCACCGATTTGGGAATTGCCATACCAGTTCCATCGAGGTGGAATGTCAGCTCCACCTGTTCGTCGCCCTCTTCAGGGAAGAGTTCGATGACAGAGGATTTGACTTTCGCGACATCAACGACGACCTTGTTGGCTTGTGCCGAGCTGTCAACGGAGAGTCGCCGGACGCAGGTGATTTCCACTTGGCCATCGATCGGGTCGCCGTCTTTGGTCGTGAGAACGGCCAGCATGCAGGCGACCTTGTTGTCTTTGGCAGCCTGTGAGTCGATGACGACATTGAGATAGCCGGGTTTGGGCGGTGCAGGAGTTTCAGGCGGTTGCGGAACAGGTAGGATCTGTTGAAATCTGCCCTTGCCGCCCTCGATCTCGACCGCCACCGTGACAAACTCAGAGCCACTCGGGACACCATAGATCAAAGAATACTGTCCGTTGCCATCAGCAGTGGCCCTGTCTCCGGGTTTCACCCAATCATGGCCGTCAATCATGATCAGCGATATTGGATGATTTTTGACGGGGTAGTTGTTGTCATTCACCACCGTAACAATCACCCTTACGTATCCGCCCGACAAGAGAAAGACCTCAAAACGCGGAGCCAGCGTGTACAAATTACGCAAGGCTCTTTTAAGCTGATCGATGTACCCCTTTACTGGCCCTGGGGTTTTATCCAAGAGGGCCCTCTGGGGTTCTTTTATCTGATTCATACATTACTCCTTTCCCTCTCAGGGGATTTAATTATTATTTATTGTTAATTAATTTCTATATAAAATAAAACATAGAATCCCAGGCCATCTATCTGTCATTGCGAGGAGTGAAACGACGAAGCAATCTCGTCTAAAACGGGATTGCCACGCTTCGCTCGCAATGACGATTTATTAGGGGGTTAGGAGTAAGTCCGTCCCGCAATTGCGGGACGGAATTGATATTCTATTGTCAAAGTTCTAGCTCATTTTATTGAGCTCATAGATAGATTTTATTCCATCTAGGAGCCCACTAAAACCAAATACCCCTGAATTCATCTCTTGAATCAGGGGTAGACTGGGTAAGTAGGGAAGAGTAGTAGAGCCATTGCGGGCGAAAATATAATTATAATAATTCTTCCGCCATGGCTATTATTCTTCCAAACTAGGCAAATTTGCAGTTTACCCCTAGTTCAAAAGTTAGAATAGAAAACAAAGTACTTTTAAATAGTCTTATTAATTTAACACATTAATATAAAATTGTCAATAGTAAAATAAAAAAATATTAATTTTATGGCTTATTTTAGCCAAAATAAATTAAATATTTACAATTTATACCCATCTTTATTGACACTTATCAGAAAATAGTGTTAAATAATATTGAGGCAATATAAAAATATTTGGGGTGGAGTTGGACCCCTATATTTTGGCCTTTATTTTTTTACCCAAAAAATTTGGTATTATAATAATTTATACTAAATACAAAATACTAAATACTAATCTATGTCTACTATCAACCAATTGATCCGCAAGGGTCGCAGTAGAAAGCCGAGTAAATCCAAGACCCCATCTCTTTTGATGGTGCAAAATGTACTGACTCGCCGCAAAAAAGAAATGCCCAAGGGCAGCCCTTTCAAGCGTGGGGTCTGTACAAAGGTGACCACCACCACTCCAAAAAAACCAAACTCTGCTTTGCGTAAAATTGCCAGAGTCCGTTTGTCCAACGGTGAAGAAGTCACTGCCTATATACCGGGCGTTGGCCACAATCTCCAAGAGCACTCCATTGTGATGCTTCGTGGCGGCAGAGTAAAAGATTTGCCTGGTGTGCGTTATCATATTGTCCGCGGTATCTATGATACCCAAGGCGTCGAAGGTCGCAAGCAAGGTCGCAGTCGCTATGGCGCCAAGAAAGCTAAAGCCAAGAAGTAATTAACAAATTTTCAATTTCTAATTTTCAAACAATTCTCCATCTCTCAATTCTAAAATTAGTAAATTAAATCATTGTTTGAAAATTGAAAATTCCGGAATTCTTAAATTAAAACTATATGCGTGGAAAACAATCCCCCAAGAGAAAAATAAAACCAGATGTTAAATATCATCGTTTGGATATCTCCAAATTGATCAACTATATTATGCGTGATGGCAAAAAAGCCGTGGCTGAAAAAATAGTCTATGATGCTCTAGACTATATCGCCGGCAAAACCAAAGAAGACCCCATGGCTACCTATGAGTTCGCCTTGCGCAATGTCGCACCAGCCCTAGAAGTGCGTGGTCGCCGAGTGGGCGGTGCCAACTATCAGGTACCTTTCCCAGTGAGCGACGATCGTCGCCAGGTGCTTTCTTTCCGCTGGATCATTGCCGCGGCCAAATCTCGCAAAGGCAGACCTATGGCCCATGCCTTGGCCGATGAGCTTCTTGATGCCGCCAAGGGAGAGGGCTCGGCTGTCAAAAAGCGAGAAGATATGCATCGTATGGCCGAATCCAACAAGGCCTTTGCTCACTTTGCTAGATTCACCAAAAAGAAAAGGTAACGCTCAATTTTATCCTGAGCCCCGCTTTATTCTTGCGGGGCGAAGGATCCCGTGGAGACCCACACTAACCGTAATCAACGTTAAGAGGTAGTGGTACGGGATCCTTCACTCATTAGTTTAATTAATAATTTTAATATAAATTATTTACTAATATAAAAATTTTAGAGCATTTATCACTGACCCGTTCAGGATAAACTCTTGGAGAAACCACTTATGTCTAGAGAATATTCACTAGAAAAAACCAGAAACTTTGGCATCATGGCTCATATTGATGCCGGCAAAACCACGACTACCGAACGCGTACTTTTTTACACTGGCCGCAGGCACAAAATTGGCGAAGTTCATGAAGGCGCCGCCGAAATGGACTGGATGGATCAGGAAAAAGAAAGAGGTATTACTATCACTTCTGCTGCCACAACTTGTTTTTGGAAAGGTATTCGTTTCAATATTATCGATACGCCAGGCCACGTTGATTTCACGGTAGAAGTCGAAAGGTCTCTGCGTGTTTTAGACGGCGCTGTGGCTGTTTTTGATGGTTCGCAAGGCGTGGAGCCGCAATCAGAGACCGTTTGGAGACAAGCAGAAAAGTACAATGTCCCACGCATCGCTTTTGTTAATAAGATGGACAAAATTGGCGCCGATTACGAGATGAGCTACAAATCAATTCTAGAGCGCCTTAGTCCCAATGCTGTTCGCTATATTATTCCTATTGGTGCTGAAAGCAAATTTGAAGGCGTGGTTAGTCTTCTTACTATGAAAGCCTATCACTTCGAAGGCCAAAATGGAGAAGAGGTCATCGAATCAGAAATCCCGGCCGATATGCTGGAAGACGCCAAGAAATATCGATCTGAGTTGTTGGAAAAAG
Organism: Candidatus Kuenenbacteria bacterium; assembly: GCA_012797775.1. NCBI lineage: Bacteria > Candidatus Kueneniibacteriota > Candidatus Kuenenbacteria bacterium. Next base: position 16,286 of record JAAZOM010000020.1, read on the forward strand.
CGGCTGAACAAGATGATGCTTTGTTGGAAAAATATTTGGGTGGTACGGAATTGACCGAAGAGGAAATCAAAAAAGGATTGCGTCAGGGGGTGCTCGCCAACAAGCTTTACTTGGTTTTGTGCGGCAGTGCTCTAGCCAACAAAGGTGTTCAGCTGGTTTTGGACGCTGTCAATGATTATTTACCCTCACCGTTAGACGTTCCCCCGATAGAAGGGTTCGATCCAAGTGATGAAAACCAAAAATTGGTTCGCCACGCTTCCGATACTGACCCCTTTACCGCTCTAGCCTTCAAAATTGCTACCGATCCGTTTGTTGGTACCCTGACATTTTTCCGTGTCTACTCTGGGGTAGTCAAGGCGGGTAGTTATGTCTATAATTCTTCCACTGGTGATAAGGAGCGTTTTGGCCGTATCGTCCGTATGCACGCCAATCGTCGCGAAGACGTAGAAGAGGTGTATGCTGGTGAAATCGCCGCTGCTATTGGTCTAAAAAATACCACCACCGGTGATACCTTGTGTGATGAAAATAATCAGATTATTTTGGAAAAGATTACTTTCCCCGAACCAGTTATCAAGGTGGCTGTCGAGCCCAAAACCAAAGTCGATCAAGAGAAGATGGGCATGGCTTTGCAGAAGCTGGCCCAAGAAGACCCGACTTTCAGGGTTTCTACTGATGAAGAAACCTTGGAAACAATTATCGCCGGTATGGGCGAACTTCATCTTGATGTTTTGGTGGAAAGAATGCGCCGCGAGTTTAAGGTTGACTGTAATGTCGGCAAGCCCCAAGTCGCCTATCGAGAAACCATCAAGCAGGCTGGTCAAGCCCAAGGTAAATATATAAAACAATCAGGCGGTCGCGGTCAGTATGGTGATTGTCATCTAAAGCTAGAGCCGATTGTTGAGCCAGATGAAGAGGGCAAATTAAAAGATTTTGAATTTGTTAATGAAATCAAAGGCGGAGTTGTTCCAAGTGAATATATCCCTGCTATTGAAAAGGGCGTCAAAGAAGCTTTGAGCAATGGTGTCGTTGCTGGTTATCCGATGATGCATGTGCGCGTAGCAGTTTTTGACGGCTCTTATCATGAGGTTGACTCTTCAGAAATAGCTTTCAAAATGGCAGCTATTATGGCTTTTAAAGAAGCCGCCAAACGTGCCAATCCGATTCTTCTTGAACCAATTATGAAAATAGAAGTTGTTACCCCAGAAGAATATATGGGCGATATTATCGGCGATCTCAATGCCCGTCGGGCCGTGATCAAGGAAATGACCAACCGTGGTACCGCCAAGGTTGTTGATGGCGAAGTTCCGCTAGCTACCATGTTTGGCTATGCTACCGCCTCTCGCTCCTTGTCTCAGGGCCGGGCCTCCTTTAGCATGGAGTTTTCTCACTATGCCGAGGTGCCGAGAAACGTGGTGGAACAAATTGTCGGTGAAAAAGCCAAGACGGGAAAATAAATCATTGATACCAAAAAGAACGGAGCAGATCCGTTCTTTTTTGTTTCTATGTGATTTTTAGTAACTTGCAGCTAGTAATTAGTAACCCGTAAAAGGAATTATCTTATTATAATAAATTTTACCTTATGCTAGTTACCAGTTACGAATTATTAATTGCTAAAAGGGACGGGAGCAACCCCAGTCCCTTTTTTATTAAATTATTGGCTTATCAGCCCCACCCTCTCTCTTACTTCCCTCATGGTTTTTTGGGCAATTTCTCTGGCCGCTTCCGCGCCAGTTTTTAATACTCTCATAACATAATCAGGATTTTTTTCTAGCTCTTTTCTTTTCTCCTGGATCGGCTTCAGGGCGCCAATAATAACATTGGCGAGCATGGGTTTAAATTTGGCATATTGCAGTTCACCATTCTTATAATCTTCTTTGAATTTTGCTGTGATGTTCTCATCGTCAACAAAAGCTTCGAAAAGATCAATTAGATTTTTGCCACCGACAGCATTTTTTCCCCCACCCGTATCTGTTACTGCTCGTGATATTTTGTCTTGAATTTCCGCTGGACTATCACTCATGGCGATGTATGATTTCGGTCCCAGGTCTTTGCTCATTTTTTTTGCAGGGTCATTGAGTGCCATCAGGCGCGGAGTCCTGGCCAATAAACTTTGCGGCTCTTGGAAATATTCACCCCAGCGATTATTAAATTTTCTCACTACCTTCCTGGCCAATTCTACATGTTGGTCCTGATCATCTCCGACCGGCACCGCTGTCGCGTGATAAAGGAGGATATCTGCAGCCATGAGGGCCGGGTAGTCAAATAAGCCCATATTAACATTATCTTTGTGCTGCCTTGATTTGTCTTTGTATTGAGTCATTTTCTCTAGCTCGCCAACCGGCAAAATGCAATTGAATATCCAACCCAATTCTGTGTGTTCTTTGACATGTGATTGGACAAAGAATATTGACTTCTTGGGGTCGATGCCGGCAGCCAAAAGATCAGTAGCCATATCCAAAGTATTGCTGAGCAGTTCTTCCCTGCCAATATCTATAGTTATAGAATGTAGATCGACTATTGAGTAAATAGTGTTGTGTTGACCAGAATTTTGGAGATTGACCCAATTTTTTATCGCACCCAAATAATTGCCGACATGCATTTTGCCAGTCGCCTTTATCCCAGAGAAGATTGTTGGTTTGTTGTTAGCGGTCATAACATTAATATATTACAATTATTCTCCATTGTAAATATACTCAGTCTACACTTCGATTACCACCGGTAAGACCATTGGCCGTCTTTCTGTTTTGGAAAAAAGAAATTGTCCGACATCGTTGCGGATTTTATTTTTTATAAAATCAGGGAAAGCTTCTATTTTTGGATCAGTATCCTGTAATATTTTTTTAACTTTATTTCTAGTGTCTTCCACTATTTTTTTATTTTCTTTCATATAAATAAAACCCCGAGAGATAATATCAGGTGAGTGCAACAATTGTCCTGTTTTTTTGCTGATGGTGGCGATGACCACTATCATCCCGTCTTCGGACATCATCTTGCGGTCTCTCAAAACTACATGAGAGATATCACCAACACCGAGGCCATCGACAAACACATAGTCAACTGGCACCTTTTTGTCATGCATTTTTGGCTTGCCTTTCGTCGGAAATTCCATAATAGAACCATTGTCTGGCACGAAAATATTTTCTTTGGGAAATCCCTCTCTGATCGCCACCTTAGCTGCCTCTTTGAGCATATAATGGTTGGCATAAACCGGAATAAAATAAGTCGGCTGGATTTGTTTTATTATAGCTTTTATGTCATCCACGTTGCCGTGCCCACTCACATGCACATCCATAATATCGGAATGAATTACATTGTCAGACAGGCGGTACATGTTGTCTTTGAGTCTTTGGATGGTTCTCTCATTGCCCGGGATTATAGATGAGGAAAACACCACTGTATCATCTTTTTTTATCTTGATATATTTGTGGTTATTATTTACGATCCTCGACATCACCGCATCGCTTTCACCTTGGGCGCCAGTACACAAAACCAATATTTTATTATCAGGGTGCTTGTGTATTTCACTAATAGGTATCAGGGCACTTTTATTGAGTTTTACATAGCCGAGTTTCTGGGCGATTTCTATATTCATTTTCATGCTAAAGCCATCAAGTGAAATTTTTTTACCCAGAGACGAGGCAATATCGATGATTTGTTTTATTCTCTCCACCTGCGAAGCAAAGGTGCCAATAATAATTCTGCCCGGCGCTTCCAAAATTATTTTTGTTAGGTTGTCGATCATCTCTTTCTCAGTCACTTTTTTGCCCCCAGCCTGATGTGTCGCCGCCAAGCTTTCCAACATCAAAATTGTCGGTGTTTTTAGATTTGATAAGTGCCGGTAATCAACCAGCGGTCTTCCTTGGGGGTCGGCTTCCATTGTCCAATCACCGGGGTGAATCACCGTCGCCGAAGGATTTTCTAGAATTACCCCGACGGCATCCATGATAGAGTGTTCCACCGCAAAAAATTTGGCCGTAAAGTTTCCGAATTGGAATTGGTCCTTTATGTCTTTTATATATATAGTTTTCAAATTTTTACTAGCCCCTTTTTTATAATCTTCTACCCGGTGTTTTATCATTTCAATGGTCAGGTTCCTGCCCACCACCGGCGGGTTGCCTAGTTTTTCCAAAAGTATCGGCGCCGCACCTATGTGATCGAGATGGCCATGGGAGAAGATTACTGCCCGAATATTTTTTTCTTGTCCGCGCAAATACTCCACATTGGGCACGATATAGTCTATGCCCGGCATATCTTCCTCGGGGAACTGCAGGCCCATATCCAGGAGGATGATGTCCTTATTTTTTTCATTGCCTTTTTCGATATATTCAAAAACAGTCATGTTTCTCCCAACTTCTTCACAGCCGCCCAAGGGTATTATCCGGAGCACGCCTTCTTTGCTGGTTATTATCTTTTTGAATATTTTTTTACCAATATGGAGAGCGTCTTTCTGGTCGACTGGTCGGACCTGGGCATTCTCTGTTGAGCCTATTGCCGCCCCCACTTTTTCCGGGGCTTCAGTCTTTTTAAATATGGGGTATCTCCGGTGTGTTGCTTGTGCCTGTTTGCCCTTGTAATAACCATAATTTTTTCTCCGTTCTACGGGGGCTCTGTTGGTTGTATTTTGCGTCCTTCTTCTGCCGTCCGACAAAACAATCATCGGGTTTCTTGGCAGATTAGCATAAGACTTTTGATCGCCAAGCGGATTATTTTCTTTACCGCTGGTTCTTTTTTGGGCGCTAGGATAATTAAAGGCAGCACCCCGCCTTGGTTTGTTGCCAAACCGTTCGTTTCTTTTCACAATCATAAAATTGATTAATAATAATTTAAATTAATAAAAGAGAAGAGCATGAGATAAGATAGCAAGAGAGAGAAATTAAAATTAGTTAAAGGAAGAGAATTTATTCTATTGGTGCCGGAGAGAGGACTTGAACCTCCACAGGATTGCTCCTACAGTGCTCTGAACGCTGCGTTTACCCCGCTTCAAATGCCCTCGAGAGGATTTGAACCTCCACGAGATTGCTCTCACTAGCTCCTGAAGCTAGCGCGTCTACCAATTCCGCCACAAGGGCATTTGGTGCGGGTCAATTCCCCGCCTCGTCTCGCGACGACGCGAGGCGGGCACCACTCCGGCCCAAATAATAAATATAAGTGAGAGGCGCCTTAATGCATTAACAATTGAACAATGAAATTTACCTCGTTTATTTAAACCCCTTTTTGGATTTTATATACCAGTCATTGATATTATTCAATCTGTCAGAAGGGGAGAATATCTTTTCTATGGTGATGCCTTTTATTTTATTAGCCACCACATAGGTATAATTTGGATTGTATAAAAATATAGCCGGTAACTCATCCTTGATTATTTTTTGCAAATCTTTCAGCTTGCTAGCTTTTTGGTCCTGGTTTGTTTCTTTCCTTATAGCCTCGAGCAATTTATCAGCGCTTTCATTTCTAAAGCCCCCAATATTTAATCCCTGGCTTGCAGCCGCAGAAGAGTGCCAGAAAGGATAAAGATCCAGATCGCTGCCAAGGATTTCTCCGAACATCAAAGCTTCAAAATTTCTTTCTGTTATTATATCTTTTTGTATTTTTGATATATCAACATTGGCTAGGGTTACTCTCACGCCCACACTCTGCCAATATTTTTGGATCAACTCCCCGATTGCCGCTGACTGTGGTTGGTTGGTTGTGGTCAGCTGTATCGCGAGCTCTTGTCCATCTTTGTATAGAAACTTAGAAAGACCGTTGCCGTCGGTTTCTATTTCTGTGGTTGTCGCCGTAGCGCCAGCACTATTAGCTATTTCTTTTTTCTTCCAGCCGGCCTCAGCCAAAAGTTTTTTCGCTTCCTCGACATTAAATGTTTCGCCACCCCGTTCCTCATAGCCAGGCATGCCTGGCAATATCGGGCCATCGATTATTTGTCCTTGGCCGTTTAGCACCTCGGTCAGAATTTTTTCTTTGCTAATGCTCAAATTTAGCGCTTGGCGGACTTTTTTATCAGCCAGAGCGTTATTTTTTGATTGGTTAAAAAATATAGCGGTATATTGGGGTAGGGAAAGGAAGTAATAATTCAAATCTTTCCTTGTCTCCAGTTGATCTTTGAGGTTTTGGGGCAGGTAGCTCAAGCCGTCTGAGTTTTTATTTTTCAGAGACTCTACTGCCGCCTCAAATGTCGGCTGGAACTTGAAAGTGATTTCTTCAAGGTAGGGTTTTCTTTGATGATATTTTTCATTTCTTACCAAAGTATAAGATTTTATAAAACCCTGTTTGTCTTTTACAAAAGAATCAAATTTATAAGGACCGAGACCAACGGGCTTGACGTTTAATTCTGCCAACTCCGCATTTTCCGGGAAAATATCTTGCCAGAGATGCACCGGCAAAATACCCACCGTCAGATTGGTCAAGAAAGAATCGTAGGCCGCCGGCAGAGAAAATTGGACAGTATATTCATCTATAATACTTGCTTGCACCCCCGTCCAACTCGCCCTAAGCGGGCTCTTGTAATCCGGATTTTGTATGGCCTCTATAGTAAAAAGCACATCACCGCTGGTGAATTTTTCCCCATCAGGCCATTCCACTCCCTCTTTTAACTTGAAAGTATATTTGGTTTTCGCCTCATCAACAAACCATTCTTTGGCCAAATCTACTATCAATTGTCCGCTAGCATCTTCTTTTAATAGTCCGGCAAAAACCAGCTTACTTAGATCTCTGTCCACCTCGTTCAGCTGGGCATAAAGCGGGTTTATATTTTGAGGATATCCTACTAAATTTTCTGTATAGGTGCCTCCATAGGCTGGCTTGTCTACCAGATTGTTTTTGAGAAAAATATAGCCGATCAGTATAAGACAAATTATTATTGCCGACACTGAAAAACGCATAATAATTTTTTCTTTTTTAGAAAGAAATCTGGGCAGATATTTCATCTGCCTTAGACTCGGCAGTCTTTTGGTATTCAGACTCTCCACTAGAAGTTCATCAATGTTTTTCTTTTCCTCAAAATTATTTTCAGTAATATTTTTAACGCGCCCAAAAAAATTAACCTTTTTGAGTATTTTCAAAAATATATTGCCCCGCTTATTTGACTCCACTGGGGGCTGTGAGTTTTCGGTCATAAATTTTTTATTGGAGGAGTATGCGTGCTACGCCCAAGCCCAAAAATATGAAGGCCAGCACAATAGTGGCCCAGAAAACAAATTTTTCTGCCCCTCTTTTGGCCATATAAATGTTGCCTTCGCCGCCAAAGGCAGCGCCGAGGCCAGAGCCTCGATTTTGAAGAAGAATAGTGATAATAAGTAAAGTAGCCACCACGATCTGTACGATATCCAAAATCTGCATAAATTAAACAAAAAGAGGTAATCCTCTTAGATTAGCTTAATAATTTAATTAAAAGCGTCCGTCCGCTTTAGTCTTTTTTATAGTATCAGATTTGCTGTTTTTTGTCAAAAGGATTATTCCCAATGCACTTCCGTTTCAAATTTTTTCAATCGTTCTTTTATCGGCTGATATTGGTCTAAGTTTCCATCTTGGCCCAATATTTCTTCCACTGCGGTTTTACTTTTCTTGATGATAATATAATCGGTCAGCTTGGCCACCTTCAATAGATCATTATAGCCAGACTGCCTGATACCATAAACCTCTCCCGGACCACGAAACTCCAGATCGCGCTCGGCCAATTCAAAGCCATTTTTACACTGCGCCAAGGTTTGCAACCTTCTGATCGCCTCCACATTATTTGATTCAGTAAATAAAAAGCAATAAGATTGTTCGGTCCCTCGTCCGACCCGGCCGCGAAATTGATGCAGTTGGGCCAGGCCAAATCTTTCAGCTGACTCAATTAGAATCATCGTTGAATTGGGTACATCAATCCCCACCTCAATCACCGGTGTGGACACCAATATTTTTGTTTTTTGTTCCAAAAAATCGCGCATGGCTTTTTCCTTTTCTTCGGCCTTTAGTTTTCCATGCATTAGGCCAATAGGCAAATCCGGAAATATTTTATTGTCCAATTTTTCATATTCCTCTTTGACCGCCTTGACTCCCAGTTTGTCCGACGGATCAATCAGGGGACAAATCACAAATGCCTGCCGGCCTTGTTTTATCTGCTCCAAGACAAACTTATATTTATCCGGTCGTTTTTCCGGTGGCACGATTTCTGTTTTGATTTCCTTTCTGCCGGCGGGCATTTCATTGATCACCGACAGATCCAGATCTCCATAGGCCGTCAGAGCCAATGTTCTCGGGATTGGTGTGGCAGTCATTGATAAGAGGTGGGGGATAGTGCCGTCATTATTTTTCTGTTTGAGCATTTTTCTTTGCTCCACCCCAAAACGGTGTTGTTCATCAATAATGACGAGCGCCAATTTATTAAAATTGACCTTGTTTTGAATCAAGGCATGGGTGCCAATAACCAGATCCAGTTTTCCGGCAGTGATTAATTTATAAATTTCTTTATCCTTGTCGATTCTAATGTTGGTTCGTTTGTCTGCACTGGTCAGAAGTGCTATTTTGATTGGCCAGCCGTGGAACAATTTGGTCAGATTTTCATAATGTTGTCGAGCCAGGATTTCCGTCGGGGCCATATAGCCAGTTTGGTAGCCATTCAAGGCCGTATTCAAAATTGAGAGACATGCCACGATCGTTTTGCCCGAGCCCACATCACCCTCCAAAAGCCTGTTCATGGGTTTATTTTTCCCCAGATCTTTGAGAATCTCCCAGCCAGTTATTTTTTGTGCCTTGGTCAGAGAATAGGGGAGTGATTTCACAAATTTTTGGGTTTCTTTTTCTTTAAATTCTATTTTTTTTGCTAGAGCTTGTTGCAGGGTTTTTTTGGCCAGCGCCGCACGCATTTGAATAATAAAAAGCTCGTCAAATTTTATTCTCTCCAATGCTTGATTCAAAACCTGTTGGTTGTCCGGAAAATGTATTTGTTTGACAGCTGCACTCAGGGCCATCAGTTTATTTTTTTGGATTAATTCGCTCGGCAGCCAATCTTTTATATATTTGGATAGAGCGATGATCTGGCTCATCACATAGCGCAGTTGTTTCTCCGTTACACTTTTTGTCAAAGAATAAATCGGCACGATTCTAGCCGTGTGGGTCATTTCTTTTTTATAACGCGTTACTTTTTCGTAATTGGGGTGAATAAACTGTAGTTCGCCGTTTTTATCTTCGGCTTTACCGGACAAAAAGATTTCATCGCCCGGGCGCAGATTTTTGATGAGATATGGCTGGTGGAACCAGACCGCCTTGATACTCTCTGTGCTGTCAGAAATTATTGCTTCGGTCACCAATCGTTTTTTCCACTGCGAACGTTTATTCTGGATTATCTCGATCTGCCCGCGGACTGTGGCGCTCGCCCCGGCCTCTACTTCCGCGATAGTCTTCACCCGGCTCCAGTCCTCATAGCGGAAGGGCCAATAATTCAGAAGATCCTCGACGCTCAAAACGCCAAGCTTTTTTAGACCTGGTGCGATTCTTTTGCCCACTGAAGTGATATTTTCTATTTTGCTTTTGAGATTGATCAGCATGTTGAATCTAAAAAACAGAAATCAAAAATTATATAAATTTATCTCCCAAAGGGGATACCAAATTTTCACCCTTTGGACACACGCCGCTATGAGTAATTAAAATTCTCCTCTGCGGCCAATTTGGCGGGCGATCTTATTTATTGAGTGCATCTATATCAGCCTGATATTTATCTGCCGTGGCCACCACATTGTCCCCATAAAAGCGATACTTGATGTTGGTTGAACCAGAAAAATATTTCATGGCCGCAGTCCATTCGCCACTTTTTGATGTCGCCCCGTCAGCCGCCAATTTTATAGCCGAAGCAATAAAGGCATCCCTAATATCCCATGGATTGGCAGTTTTGCCAGTGATGTTTTCTATTTTTGATTTATAGCCCATCCAGGTGGAGGGGATAAATTGTGCTGGCCCCATGGCTCCACCCCAACCTATCTGGTTACCATTTTTATCACGCATCGGGCAGGAAACCGGCGTGATATCGGGGTCCATTCCCAATTCTTTAGTAATAGTCAAAAATGGCTCATGGTCGCGCGTCGGTTTCATGATCACCCGCCAGCTTTTTTCTGGCGGATCGCCCGGTCTATTGCACGTGCCAATATTTTTGCCCAGGCTTGATTCCTGCGTCAAAACCGCCAAAATAAAAGACGCCCTGACCCCCGTTTGTTTTGCCGCCCAATTGGCGATTTCTACTGCTTCACCGAAAGTGATAGCCTTGCTGACCCCGAGCAACTGATACAGCCGGCTCCTGATTTCTGCCGCTTTCTTTTTGGCATCGCCAATTATTGATTGATAAGCGCTTTCTTTACCCTTTGTTTCTTGGAGTAGGGTATTTTGCTCACCCACGAGACCGGTCAATTGCTGTTTTTGCAGTATTTTTATCGAAAGTAAATCTTTGGCTTCTTCTTGCTGGACCGCTAGGGTCTCTGCCTCACTCGCCAGTTCCTGTTTAATTTTTTTTGTTTCCACCAGGAGTTCATTCAGCGCCTCTGATAGTTGGGTATATTGTTCCATCTCATTGAAGGCCTCAGACAAATTTTCATTGGCCGCTATAATAAAAATAAAAGATTTGTTATCGCTCCTGTTTATTGCTCGGAGTAAAACCGCCATCTTCTCCTCTAGGCGGCCGACTTTATCCGTCTTTTCTTCTATCTGGCCCCTTGTTGTTTCCAGATCTTTTTCCAGCTGGGTTATTTTTAGATTTGTCGATTTGATCTGCAAGTTGATACCCGCTTGCTGATTTTGCAGCTGCTTTATTTTATTCTGTAGAGTATTCTTTTCGCCCGTTATTGTTTTTAGCTGATTTTGGTATTCGGTGATTTGTTTTTCAATATTGGCCAGCTCTGCCTCGAGTTGGCCTTTTTCTGTTTGCGCTGTTTGCAGTTCGTTTGTCTCTTGGGCCAAAACTGGCAAGATTAAAAAGCTGGCCAAAATAACCAAAAATAGAATAAATAAGATTATTTTATTATTCCTCATAATTTAATTATACCATCAAAAACATATCACACAAAAACCAGCCCCCACAAAGGGGCTGGTTTTGAAATTGAAAAAGTAGTTAGAAACCAAGAACTAGAAATTAAAAATTCTTACTGGTGCCCCCGTGAGGAGTCGAACCTCAATTACAAGATCCGCAATCTTGCGTCCTATCCATTGAACGACGAGGGCAATTCGGTGATATTTTACACTTTGCGCGAACCTTTTTTGAACGAAACGGCAACTGATTCGCCCCGCTACCGCTCGCTAACGCTCGCCAGCCAGCAAAAAAGTTTTCCCTGCTTTTCTTTTGCGCGCGCCGGATTTTTTCTTCTAG